>CAZNQN010000375.1:0-3160 GCA_964574925.1 uncultured Phycisphaeraceae bacterium
ATGCAGCGACTGGCCGTCATCAATCAAAAGGGGGGCGTCGGCAAGACGACCACGACGGCGAATCTCGGAGCCGCCCTCGCCCGGACCGGCGCCCGCGTCCTGCTGATCGACCTCGACCCCCAGGGGCATCTTTCCCTGCACTTCGGCATCGAGCTGTCCGAAGCGGATCGCAGCATCTACGACGTGCTCACCGGAGAGACGCCGTTGCTCGACGCGGCCGTCGAGGCGGGCAAGGGCGTGACAGTGGTGCCCGCCGACATCGACCTGGCGGGCGCCGAGGCCGAACTGGTCAGCGTCATGGGGCGGGAAGTCCTCCTGCGGGAGGCGATCGAGGCGATGGACCGATCCTTCGATTATCTGCTGATCGACTGTCCGCCGTCGCTCGGCGTGCTGACGGTCAACGCCCTGGCGGCCGCGAAGGAGGTCTTGATTCCGCTGCAGGCCCATTTCCTCGCGCTGCAAGGGTTGAGCAAACTGCTCAACACCGTGACGCTCGTGCGCCAGCGGATCAATCCGGAGCTGAGCGTCAAAGGCGTGGTGCTGTGCATGTACGAATCGACCACGCGGCTGGCGGGGGAGGTGGTCGAGGATCTGAGCGCATTCCTCGCATCGGCCCGTACCGGCGACACGCCCTGGTCGCAGGCCCGTCTGTACGAGACCGTCATCCGCCGCAACATCAAACTGGCCGAGTCGTCCAGCTTCGGGCAGACGGTGTTCGACTATGCCCCGAAAAGCAACGGCGCCGCCGATTACGCCCGTCTGGCGGCGGAAGTCTTCGAACTGGAACCGGCGGAAGCGGCCCGCGTTTCGAAAGGGGAAGAGCACGAAAAGGAAGCGACGCCGGCGCGCTCCGGTGCGTTGGAAGCGGCTCCCGCCGACGGGAATGGTCACGCCGACGTTCCCGCCTCGAACGACGTGCCCTCGTCGCGCACCGATGCTCGTCCGGCTCCCACGATCCCCGCGGGGTCAAAGTCCGGAAGGAACGGGGCGGATCGGCGGCCCGAATCGTCCTCCCGACCGGCACCGGCCCCCTCTGCTCCGCCGGTGCCGAGCATCACTCCGGCAGCCGGCTCATCGTGATCCCGGGGTGAGACGCCGATGTCCTCCCGTTCTCCCAGTCCGGTCGACCGGCGGTTCTGGATCGGCTACTGGGTGCTGCTGTTCCTGATCACGCACGTCCCGGTTCCCGCCCAGGCGGGACTTCCCCTCCGCGGCGGCGACAAGGTGATCCACTTCGTCGGCTACGCCCTGCTCGCCTATCTGGGCGGACGGGCGTGCGGTTCCGAAAACGCGAAACGCAGGCGGAGGGTGCTGATCGCCTGGGCGGGTGTGTACCTCGCCTACGGGGCGTTGGATGAGTGGTTGCAATCCTTCGTCGGCCGGACGGCAAGCGCGGGAGACTGGCTGGCCGACGCCGCCGGCGTGGTCCTCTGCACGCTCTGGCTGGTCGGTCGCCGGTCGTCGTCCGGAAATCCCCGGCTTCTGCGGTCCCGCTCGCGCGAAGTGTAACGAGGGGATAACATCGACGGGGCTCCTTCGGATCGGCTGCCGCGACCGCAGGACGCGGGTAAAATACAGGGGGATTCTTTGGAGGCAGCGAGGCCGCGCCATGGGCAAGAAACGCACCGTCGTGGTGATCGAAGACGAACATGCCATCCGCCGGGGGCTGGTGGACGCGCTGCGCGTTGCGGGTTTCGAAACGATCGAGGCGGCCGACGGGGAGACCGGCTTGCAGGAAGCGCGCCGTGCGGGCGTGGACCTCGTGCTGCTGGACCTGCTCCTTCCGAAGATGGACGGGTTCGATGTGCTCACCGAGCTGCGCAAAACGCACAGTACACTTCCGGTCATCATCCTGACGGCGCGCGGGTCGGAAGATGACCGCGTGCGGGGGTTGCGCAGCGGCGCCGATGATTACGTGGTGAAACCGTTCTCCGCGCGGGAGCTGCTCGCGCGGGTGGAAGCGGTCCTTCGCCGCACGCCGGACCGACCGGCACCGCTGCTGAGCATCCGCGGCGGGGATACGACGGTGGATTGCGCCCGCCGCGAAGTCCGCCGTCCCGACGGGGAGCGGGTCACGCTGTCCGAGATGGAAGCACGGATCCTGGAGCGTCTGGCGGCGCATGCGGGACGCGCCGTGTCGCGGGAGGAGTTGCTCGCCTGCGTGTGGGGACTGCGCGAGGGGCATGTGGAGACGCGGGCGATCGACATGCATATCACCCGCCTGCGTCAGAAACTCAGCGGCGGGCGGGAGGACGGCATCGACTGGATCGTCACGGTCCGCGGCAAGGGTTACATGCTCGGACCGGCGCTGACGGTCGAGACGGCCGCCGAGAGTGAGACCACGTGAGAAGCACCGTTCGAAGCCGGGTGGGGGCCCTGCTGGTCTTTCTGCTGCTTTCCGGGTTCGTGGTGGGGACCATGGCGTGGGCGACGCGGGCGCGAATGGCGCTCGCCACCGAACTGGTCCGCCGCCAGTACGCCGGGCGCATTTCCCGCGCCGTCGATCAGCTCGGCATCTACATGGGCGGAATCCTCAACTCGGAAAGCGCCCGTCAGTTCCGCGACTATCTCCGTTATCACGTGGAACATCCGGAGATCGTGCTTTCCCGTCGCGGGGCCGAGGTGGATGCCGAATGGGCGCTGGTCAAATCCCCACTGGCGGTGTCCGGACCGCCCTATGCGTGGATCGACCTGTACTTCAACCTCGACCCCGAAGGACACCTCAGCTCGCCCCAGGTGCGGGAGAACGCGCCGTTCCAGGCCTTCGAGAACCCCACCGAGTTCGATCACGTGGAGGCCCAGGCGCTGCCGACCTGGGAATGGTTGAAAACGACGCTGTCGCCGCAGGAGATTCGTCGCAAGGTGGCGGCCGTCTGCCAGGCCGATTCGGTGGCTTCCAATACGAAAAAAACGTCCTCCGCTGCGGATCCCGCGACGATGGATCCGACCCAGGAGCGCATTCAGGCCATTCGGGAAGCCCAGCAGCGCTATTTGCCCGCCTGGGCGTGCATTCCCCACGACGTGGCCGAGCAGACCGTCTCCACCGAGATTCTCGGTGGGGCAGCGGGAACGGAACGTCTGCTCGATCAGGGCGGCGGGGAGGTGACGGTGGCCGTCGATCCCCTGATTCCCTTCTGGCTGGACGATGATTCCTCCCATC
>CAZNQN010000376.1:0-3155 GCA_964574925.1 uncultured Phycisphaeraceae bacterium
AAAACGGGAGGGAGTCCCGGTCTTCAGCTCGGTGACGGTGCGGCCCAGCAGGCCCCGCCGCTCAGCCCCCGCCCGGGCGCGAAGCGTTTCGATCACCGCCGCTTTGCGGTCCCCCAGCGCATCCATCAGCCACTTCGCTTTCTTCGGACCGCGGACATGAAGCCGATCCTCGTCGTCCACGGTGACGGCCAGCCCCGCTTCCCGGGCTTTGAGAAGCAAGACTAAAACACACATTCGATCTCCTCCTCGTCGTCCGAATCGTCCTTCGAAGGCGGGCAGGTCATATCCTGCGAAGGCGAAAACGAATATGGGCCGCAAAGATCGTCCGAACCGTCCGAACCGTCCGAAACCGGCGTTTTTGAGCCGGAATCGCGGTTTTTGTCGGACATTTGGCCGATACCAGAAATGTCCGAACCGTCCCCCGGATCGTCCGACGCAGAGGGGCGGTTCGGACGGTCTTC
Source organism: uncultured Phycisphaeraceae bacterium (assembly GCA_964574925.1). Taxonomy (GTDB): domain Bacteria; phylum Planctomycetota; class Phycisphaerae; order UBA1845; family UBA1845; genus CAZNQN01. The sequence continues at coordinate 462 of CAZNQN010000376.1, forward strand.
TGACAAGGCCGGACGGTTCGCCGATGTCAGATCGTCCGACGAAAACCCCGTTTTTGAGCCGGAATCGGGGGTTTCGGACGTTTCGGACGATTCGGACGTTTGTGTCGCTACTTTTTCGATCACGATGATCCGCTTCCTCCCCTTCCCCCTTTCTCGGAAATGGTCCACGTTCCAGCCCTGCGCCCGCAGGGCCGGCCCCAGGCGTCGAATCGCACCAGCCATCCCTTGCGGTTTCGACGGCCAGCCTCTGCGTTTCCGGGTCTTCTCGTCCGCCCGGTCCTCCAGCTCCCTGAGCAGATCGCCCGCAGAGCCTTCCCACCGGCCGCGTTCGTCCAGAAGGTCCAGCAGAACCGGCCCGACGGGGGAGGCCTCGATCGCGGTTTCCACCGCTCCCGCCCGATTGCTCATGTAAGCGTCCAGAAAGTCACCCTTCGCCCAGGGCAGACCGTCGCCCGCCTCCGCAGCCACCACCCAGCGGGCGAAATCCGCCATGCGCGGAATGCGTTTCAGCGTCACCTTGTCCCGATGCCGCAGCGCCGCGGCCGCCGCATCGAGTAAAGCCCCGAGCAAACGGGGCCGTTCCCGTTCGAAATCCCGCCAGATGTCGCGCTCCTCTTTGCGCTCGTGTTCGTCGATCGCGGGCAGGGTGATCAGGATCGAACGATCCAGCAGGTCGGGACGGGTGGCCACTTCCTCGATGCCGTTGATCAGGATCGGCCGCTTGCCGGCGAAGATGGTTTCCTCCTCATCGGTGTAGAGCGTGCGGGTGGCGAAACCGCCGCCGGTGGCGATGCGACACAGCGCATCGGAGAACTGCGGCCTGATATAGGAGAGATTATCGAAGGCCAGCATCCGGCTGTTCTTCGCGGCAATGAACAGATCGCGTTCCTCCCGCGGTTCGCTGCGCAGCGGCGCCTGGTTCGGGTCGATCAGCTTCCGCAGCAGGCGGCAGGTGGTGGATTTCGCGCTGCCCTGTTCGCCCGACAGGCAGAGCAGCGGATACGGCCCCTCCGGCTGAAAGGCGCCGATCAGCCAGGCCGTCAGCAGAATGAAATCACGGTCATCGCGCGTGTTGACGAAGGATCGCAGATCATCGAGTCGGCCGCCCTTTTCGGGGATGGGCAGCGGCAGGACGCCCTTCGGCCGATAGAACCGGACCGGCGCCTCCTTCGCTTCCTGCACCGTCCAGCCGTCGGCAGTGATGCGCACGAGAAGCCAGCGCTCTTCGCCCAGGTCCAGGTAGATCGCATCGCCGTCATGGCCGAACCGGACGAATGCGGGGCGCTCGAGACCCCCGAAACGGGCCTTCGCCTCGATCGTCCCCAGGGCGTCCTGCATCGCCTGCGAGTTGGCCGCCTTTTCGTATTCCCGGTAATACGCCCCGGCGAGCCATCGCCGGAACCCCGACCCCTTGATGGGCCAGGTTTCCACGTGATCGCCGACGGGAACCGTCGCATAGGCGATGTCTCCATCGTGAAACAGCTCCGCCCGCTCGGCGAGTTGCACCAGGTTGTCGGCGATGGTGGGTTTGCGGCCGTGTCCTGATTCCGAATCGCCGTCGAGGTCGTCTTTCGGCGTTTCGGTTTGCGCCCGGCAGCGCAGGCTTTCCAGTATCCCGTCGCGTGCCTCGGCGCAGCGGGCTTCGTCCTCGAAATCCACCTTTTCCCGGCGAATCCATTCCCGCAGGTCCTTGACCTCTTCGGGAGGCAACACCCAGCGGACCGGTCGGCCGAGCGTTCGGGCCAGATGACGCGCTATGTCGCGGGCCCCGTCCCGTCCGGGCCAGCTCCCGTCGTCCTTGCGGTCGTTTTCGCCGATGACGAAGATTTCGCCTCCGTCTTCGTCCGACCAGTCGCCGGAGAGCAGGTCGAACAGGAGATTCTTCCCGCCCTTGGCGCTCGGCCGCCCGACCGCCTGCAACCCGATCGACAGCGCCGCCGCGGTATCGCTGGCGCCTTCCACGATCAGCAGCGGTTTTGCCGGATCGAGATCGAGGTCCAGCGGGATCGTCAGCCCGCGTTTGGACCCTTTCATGCACCGTTTGTCCTTCCCCTGTCGGTTGACGATGCCGATGATTCCACGATCGCCGTTGCATTCGGGGAAGGTGTAACGGCCGCTGTGCTTACAGTAGCCGACGCCGAGCTGCTTCAATGCTTCGGGCGAAACGCCGAGTTCGTCCGCCAGCGCTTCGCGCCTGGACGGCGGAAGCGCGTCCCGGTATTCTTTCGCCCGCTGTGCCCAGGTCTTCGTCCCCGTCGATGCGTTCCCCTGCTCCCGGCCGTCGTCGGGGACGAAGATCACCCCGCCGTCGTCGCACTCCTTGCGGACCTTCCAGCCGGGCGGAGCGTTCTTAATCCGCATACAGTGCACCGCCTCGCCGTTGCGGGTGCACCAGTCGGGTTTGTCGCAGATCGGGCAGGGCTGCCGTTTGCTGACTTCCTTCCACCCGCTCATCGGCATCCCTCCCGCGCCTGCATGGCCTCCCATTGATCGCGGGGCGGGCAGCCTGCCCGAAGCCATCCGTCGATTTCGCTGGCAAGCCAGCGCACCGATCGCCCCACCCGGACCGGCGTGGGGAGTTTGCCGGCGCTCAATAAGCCCCGCACCTTGCGGGGGGAGCACTGCAGCCGCGCGGCGAGGTCTCGAACCGTCAACAACATTTCTTGCATGATATTGCCTCCATTTCGGCACCGC
>CAZNQN010000377.1:0-3153 GCA_964574925.1 uncultured Phycisphaeraceae bacterium
TCGTTTTTCCTTGCACCAAACCTTCCCCGACGCGCGTCCACGGCTGGCAAGGTGGGGCCTCTGCGGGCAAAACGAAGGGCAATTCCGACGTTGTGGGAAGCGGTGGCCCGATCGCCGTAAGAGACGCCCCCGTCGAACGTTGCGCGCCGGTGTCACGTCCTGGCACCGGCGCTCACACACAGCGGGTGATGGGATTTGAACCCACGACATTCACGTTGGCAACGTGACGCTCTACCACTGAGCTACACCCGCATGCCGCATCGAATAGGCTATCCCGCCGCGATGCGGATGTCAACGCCCCGGTGGCCGGGCTCCACGATCCGCCGCCGGCGCGGATCGCAACAACCGGCGGGTCTTCTTCTCCAGCGAGCCCCACCCGCCGAAGCCCACCTCCACGTCGGTGATCGTTCCCGCCCGGTCGATCCACAGCGTCGTCGGCGTCCCGGGGATGCCGATCCGCGAGGCATACTCGCTGCCCTGCGTCAGCATGGTCAACGTCAGTTTCTTCTCCCGCAGATATGCCCGCAGCACGCCGGTCGGCTGGTCGGAGACATCGACCACCACCACGGCCAGCCCCCGCGTCCGATACTTCTCCTGCAACCGGTTGAGGTGTGGAGCCTCCACACGGCAGGGACCTCACCAGTAGGCCCAGAAGTTGAGCACCACCGGGCGCCCCCGGTACGCCCCCAGCCGGACCTCTCCCCCCTTGACGTCGGTCAGCGTCGCCTCAGGCAGCGGTTTGCCCACGAGACGCGAACGAAGCTGCCGCGTCGCCCACGGCGTACACCCGCCGGCGCCGAACACGACGGTCGCAAACAGTGAGAGCAGCATCAGGACCACCACCCGGCCGGAGCACCACGACCGGCGCGCCGTCGCGACGTCAAACTCGTTGACACACAGGGACGGTTTTGGTAGGATCATATTCGCTGGTAGGGGTTTCGGGCTGGATGGATTGCGTCTTTCGCCAAGGGCTGGTTCGCGGTTGGGGGGAATCCGTATCCGCGCGTCGTCGTCCGATCGCCGCGCAGGACACACGCATAACAATTCTCCCCGTCTTCCACCAAGTCGACGCTGGCTCCGCGACGGACGCCCACCCGAGCAGGTACCGTTTCGTCCATTAGGGGAGAATAGCATCATGCAAATCGCACGCAAGGCAATGGCGGGGGTGGTGACGGTATGGCTTCTTGGGGGGACGCTGGCCTTCGCGCAGACCGCCCCCTCCTGGAACCGCATCGGGAAAGGCCAGTTGTTGACGATCACGGAGACAACCGTGCCGAATACGTACGATCTGACCCCTTCGTGGCGGATCGCCCTCGAAGGCGCCTCGTCCGCTCCGGAGGATCTCAGTGCCGATCTGGAGCTGCACATCAACGGTGTGCTCCACAGTACGCACGGCATGCCCGCCCTCGTGAGCTGGAACAGCGGCGGTAGCGCTGCGTGCACGGGGGCTCCGCTCGGACAGGTCTGCGGATCGGCCTCGCTCAACGGCGTCGCGGTCGATCTCGTCTGCGACGCCGGGCTGTGCACCACACCGCCGATGGACCTGACGATCCCTGCGGTTCCCCTCTCCTCGGGCGACGAAATCCTCATCCTCGTCCGTCCGGCTTCTGGTCTGCAACCCGATGCCCAACCCGACGACGACGGCGGCGGGTTGCTCTTCGGCAGTTGGAACCGTCGCCTCGAAGGCCTGAGCGTCCATCCCGTTCCCGGCGGGCGCGCCGATCTGAAGGAGCTGGACGTGGAGTGGGCGATGGAGTTTTCCGCGTCCGCCACGCTCGGCGTGGATATGACCCCCAGCGCGGACGGAAGCTGCTGCGACGAAGCATGTGCATGCCCGCCGCGCAGAAAGGGGAAAAAACGCAAGCCCCGGGAAATCGTCGTGGTGGGGTGCTGCTACGGCCAGACCGGTTCGGACGGCGTTGCCGGCATCACCGCCGTGCCGGGACCGGGAGACCCGTGCGGTCACGTCATCTTCGACGACATGACGATGGTGGAACTGACCGTGGATCCGCAGACCAACGCCTGCACCTCGCCGCCCTTTGCCGATCTGGTGTTCGACAACGTGACGGCGCCTCCCGGCGATGTCATCACCGTGACACTCGTGCCGGCCCCCGGCGCTCTCCCGGAGCTGCCCTCCATCCCCGACGACGACCAGGGGTCGGTGGAGGTGCCTCCCGTCGCACCGGCGTTGCCCGGATGGGGCCATGCGCTGTCCGCGCTGTTGCTGGGGGCCCTGGCCATACCGGTCCTTATGCGGGTATACCGCACAAGGGAGGCATAAACGCAACGGTTCGAAACGGAGCCGCAGCGGCCCGGTGGGCCCGCGTGCGACGCGTGGCAGGCGTAGCCTGCGGACGGGTGAGGAAGCGACCGGTCCGCGCGACAACGGCGAATCGAAACGACTCACGGGAGCTCTCGCGGCGTCCGTCTCGTTTTTTGTGCCGGCCCGACCGAACCCGATTCCCGCGCGACGAAGCGCTTCGACCTGCCGGGAAAGGAATTCACGCGGGACGAGCGTGGACGATGCCGTTGCGGAGGCGATTCACTGGGCGACGGGAACCGGTCGCTTTTGTGCCGCGGCCGCCAGCGCCTCGCGCACCCACTGACCGTCCTCGTGCGCCATTTTCCGCTGCTGGAGCCGCAACGCGCTGGCCGGACCGTTGCCGTTGATCACCCGTTTGAACTCCTCCCAGTCCGGCTCATCGTAGAGCCATCGGTCGGTCCTGCGATCGTAGCGCAGGCTTTCGTCGGGAATCTTCAGACCCAGATCGATGATCTTGGGCACGAACTGGCGAAGGAACTGCTGCCGCTGCTCGTCGTTGGTCTTGAGCTTCACCCGCCAGCGCACCAGCAGCGTCGTGTGCTTGGAAACGCGGTCCGACGGACCGTGGAACATCATGATCGGCGTCCACCAGCGGTTCAGTGCGTCCTGGAGCATGTCCCGTTGCACCTTCGTCCCCCCCGCCAGCGCCACGCACATCTCGTAGCCGTGTTTCATGTGGAACGCTTCTTCGTAGCAGATCCGCTTCAGCGCCCGCGCATACGGGCCGTACGAACCCTCCGCCATCATCGTCTGGTTGATGATCGCCGCCGCGTCGATCAGCCACGCGATGATCGCCACGTCCGCCCACGTCTCCGCGTGATAGTGGAACA
>CAZNQN010000378.1:0-3152 GCA_964574925.1 uncultured Phycisphaeraceae bacterium
GGTGCGGGGGATGGCGACCTACGGTGTGCGGGCGGGCATGTATCTATCGAAAACGATCCCCGACGTGCACTCGCCGGTCCTGGACCTGCACGGCTTGCGGCACATCATCAAGCCGGAACTGGTGCTGTGGGCCAGCCACGCCAATCGCAACCCCGACGATCTTTTCCCCTTCGATGAGGGCGTCGAACGGGTGGACAAGTTCGACGGGGCGCTGGTGGGCGTGCGGCAGCGGTGGCAGACGAAGCGCGGTCCGCCCGATCGGCGGCGGATCGTGGATGTTCTGACGCTGGACGTCGAAGCCGGTTTCTTCAACGGGTCGACGGACGCGCCGATCACCAACGGGTTCGTGTCGTTCAGCCGGCCGGAGACGAGTCTGGCCCGCAACTTCTTCAACGGCTCCCTCGCCTGGCGCGTCAACGATCGAACGGCGCTGGTCAGCGAGTGGAACTACGACGTCAACGACGGGGAGATGGACATCTTCAATGTGGCCCTGGCCGTCGAACGCCCGCCGCGGCTCAGCTACCTGGTGGGATACCGCTTCATCGAGGAAAGCGACTCCGAATTGTTCGGGTTCGATCTCAACTACCGCATGACGGAAAAGCACACGCTGGCCGTTCGCGAGCTGTTCGACCTCGACCGCGGGCGGACGCTCGATTTCACCGTGGCGCTGATCCGCCGCTTCCCGCGCTGGTTCGGGGCGATCTCCTTCGCCCTCGACGAGCCGGAGAACGACTTCGGCGTCTCGTTGAGCCTCTGGCCGGAGGGCATCGAAAGCGCCACGCTCGGTTCGCGGCGCTTCACCGGCCTTCCCCGCTCCACCCGCCTCCAGCTTCCCCGTTCCAACTGAGCCGATGGGCATGACGGTCCCACCGAGGCGGGTGCGACGTCTCCGTCCGGAGTGAGGCCTTTCAACATCCCACCGGCGGGCGCAAACCCGAACTCTCTGAAACTTTCGAATCGGGATACTAACGTTCCTCCTTCCCTTCCGTCCTTGAGATAGGCCCGCATCGGGCGGCGGCCGGCGACGGCGCTTCCGCCCCGGACGCCCGGCTTCCGCATCCGGTTTCTCCCCGCCCGGTGCGCGCAGCGCCCGCCTCTGCCGGCGGAATGTGGACGGCGGATCCCTTGAAAACAGGAGGCTCGACGATGGTCAGAGCGATGTCCGAAACCGTAGAGCGACGCACGTCCCGTCGGCTCCGCGTAACGAGGCGGTCGACCGCAGGGGGGCAAGTCCGCAGCTCGGGACATGCGAACGAAAAACGCGCGAGGGTCAGTGCGATCCTCCGGGTCATGTGGGCGGGATGCTGGGGTGCCTGGCTTGTCTCGTCGGCGCTCGGTCAGTCGGTACCGATCCGTCACGACTCGATCAAGCTCACCCCGCCGGGGACCGACCAGACCGGCGCTCGATTCGGCAAGTCCGTTTCGGTTTCGGGCGGCATAGCCGTAGTCGGTGCGCCCGGCGATGACGAACGGGGCTTCGCCGCGGGGGCGGCCTACATCTACCGGCAGATGGGAACGGATTGGGAACTGGAGCAGAAACTCACGGCCTCGGATGCGATGGAGGAGACAGCGTTCGGCACCGCGGTGGCCACCACGGGAGAACTGGTGGTCGTCGGGGCTCCGCGGGATGGCGCGAACGGATTCGCATCCGGCTCGGTCTACGTATTCCGCTGGGACGGATCCTCGTGGCTGGAGGAACAGAAACTCGTTCCCGCCGACGGAGCGCCCAACGAACAGTTCGGGCGATCGGTGGCCGCCTCCGGAGACGTGATCGTCGTCGGTGCGTTCGCGGACGACGACAACGGCGTCTTCGCCGGATCGGCCTATGTCTTTCGCTGGAACGGGACGTCGTGGCGGCAGGAGCAGAAACTGCTCGCCTCCGACGGGGACAACGGCGACTGGTTCGGATGGTCGGTGGCGGTCTCGGGAGACGCCCTCGCCGTGGGGGCGGCCTTCAAAAGCGACGAATCCCTCAATGCCGGAGCGGTCTACGTCTTCCAGTGGAAGGTGGCCGCCTGGGTGCAGGTGCAGAAGCTGTTTCTTCTCGATGCGCAGGACAATGACCGGTTCGGCTGGTCCGTGGCGATGATGGGCGACGTGCTGCTCGTCGGGAGACCGACGGATCCGGCCTTTTCGACCGTTCCGGGCGCGGTCCACGTGCTTCTGGGCAACGGCTCCTTGTGGATGGAGGAGCAGATGCTCGTGCCCTCGGACGGCGAGCCGGGGGACACGTTCGGCTGGTCGGTGGCGATAGATACGAATGTCGTCGTCGCAGGATCGCCGCGACACAGGGCGGATGATCTCGATTCCGGGGCGGCGTATGCGTTTCATTGGGACGGATCGTCCTGGACGCAGGAGGAAAAGCTGCTTGCCTGGGACCGGAATGCTTCGGACTTCTTCGGCGAATCGGTCGGGATCGCGGACGAGGTCGCGTTCATCGGCGGTTCGCAGATCGACGACGTCGCCCCGGACGCCGGCGCGGTCTACGGGATGATGTTCTGCGATTCCGATTTCGACGGGGTGTGTGACGAGGACGATCGGTGTCCCGATACGCAGGACAGTGTGATCGTCACTCCTTCCGGGTGCCCCGTTCCCGAGGGCGGATGCTGTCGAGGGGACGCAACGTGCGCGGACGGCTTTCTGAGAAAGGATTGCGAAGCGCTCGGATTCCGATTCCTCGGCGAGGGAATCTCCTGCGGGGATCAGGACGAAGACGGTCACATCGATTGCGCGGACGGATGTCCGCTGGATCGCGCCAAGACCGATCCGGGGCGATGCGGATGCGGACACGCCGATCAATCGTTCGATCCGATGGTCCTGCAACCGTTGAACGCTATCTTCGGAAAGGTACATAACGATCTGTTCCTCTCAGGGGACACTTTTTGGGTGGGAGAGGGCGCTGAGACCGAAGACGGGACATATATCACGGCGCGTGCATACCGCTGGAACGGCTCAACATGGTCTCTGGAAGGAAATCTGGAAACGCAGGACTTTGTGATGAGCGTGCCTTCGGGGCCCCCCCCAAGGCGCGCGCTCTTTCTGGACGGTGACACCGCACTGGTGGGCGTCACCGAGGATGGCGCGAATGGTCCTGACGCGGGCGCGGTCTTCTTCTTCCGGCGCGGGCCCAACGGCTGGGAGGAGGTACAGAA
>CAZNQN010000379.1:0-3148 GCA_964574925.1 uncultured Phycisphaeraceae bacterium
CGCCCCCAGCGAGATCAGGACACCCAGATCGATCGGGTGCACGGTTTCCGTATCATCTTCGACGCCGGTGTGGACCTTGCGTCCGGCGGGGGAGTGTCGCTTCGTCGTTCCTCCCGGCCAGATCGGCGCCAGCATCCGTGGCAGCATGATGGTGGCCACCATCCACACGGCGGTCATGATGTTGTCGGCGGCGGTGGCGGCTCCGTACAAGGTGCCGTTGCGGGCGACGCCGTACTCCAGCGCCAGGGCGGCGAAGTTGACGCTGCCGCCGACGTACGTGCCGACGAACATGCCGCCCAGCGCCTGGTGATCGTTTCCCAGATAACGGGCGACGTGCAGCCACTTCATGGCTGTGACCACGCCGATCATCGTGCCGGCCGCCCCGACCAGGAAGGCGGCGATCATCGGGCCGCCCGCCCGCAACACGTCCCGCAGGTTCACCGGCAGCAGCAGCCAGAAGATCGCCAGCGGCGCGACGTAGGTGAAGATCCCGTCATAGACGGGCGCCTGGGCCGCGCTTGTCGGGATCCAGCCCAGGTTGGACGTCACCGCCGTCACCACGATGACCAGCAGCGCCGTCCCAAAATGGCGGAAGAACGTGTGCCGCACCAGCCATTCCGAGACGACCACGTTGGCCGCCAGGACCGCCAGAATAAAGACCGAATCCGTGGACACGCGGTGTCAAGCTCCGTTTTGGGGGAACGTTCCGCACCGACCGCCGGGTGCGGTTTCCGGCCCCGCGCCGATTCAGGGACGGATCCTACCGCGCCGAGCCGGAACGGTCTTCGTGAGCGCGTGTCTCGTTTTGTGTTTCGAGCCGCGGCTTCAGCCGGTGCAATCGATCGGTACTCGATCCGCGCTCGGCGGGAAAACGGCCGGTCCAGGACATTGGGAAACGGTTTCATTCGGAACCGCAGGGCTTGCAGGAAAAAAGGGAGGGCTCCGGAAGGCTGCTTCACGAGGAGCCGGTCGGGTTCCCGGAACGCTCTGCGCCGGTTTTTTCGCCGGAGTCGTTTTTTTCATCTTTCTGGTGATTGCGGAGGTGGCCGAAGCCGACCAGTTTTCGTCTCTCCTCGTCCCACAGGCGGAAGCGCAGGGATTGGAGACTGGTGCGAAGCGTGATCGGCTTGACCTGCCGGAACAGGGGGTGGGCGTTGTGGCAGCGTTCGAGATTGTAATTGGGGATCCGGGCGCTGAGATGGTGGATGTGATGGAAGCCGATGTTTCCCGAGAGCCACTGGAGAACCCGCGGCAGCTTGTAGTACGAGCTTCCCTGAAGGGCAGCCTGGGCATAGTCCCAGTTTTCGTGTCGTTCCCAGTACGCATCCTCGAACTGGTGCTGGACGTAGAACAGCCAGACGCCCACGGCGCCGCCGACCACCCAGATCGTCAACTGGATCAGGACGTAGCGCCACACGCCGAATACGAGGCTCAGCGCGGTCGCCATCAGCAGGATGGCGACGTTCATGCGTCGAACCGAGCGCCGCTCCCGCGGACCCGCGTGGCGCGAGGGAAACCGTTGAAGCACGACGAAGAGGAAGACGGGGGCGATCACGAACAGCACGAACGGGTTGCGGGCCAGACGGTACGCGAACCGCTTCCAGCGGGACGCCTCGAGGTATTCCTGCACGGTCATTGTCCACACGTCGCCGGTGCCGCGACGGTCGAGATCGCCCGCGGTGGCGTGATGTCGGGCGTGTTCGGACCGCCACCTGTAATAGGGCGTGAACGTCAGCATCCCCGTGAGGAATCCGGTGATCTCGTTGGCCAGGCGGGATCGGAAGAACGAGCCGTGCCCGCAGTCATGGAAAATGATGAAGACCCGCACCAGCAGGAGTCCGGCGAGAACCGCCAGCGCCAGCGTCAGCCAGTAGGAGACGGCGAGGCTGCGATACATGAGGTACCAAAGGAGGGCGTACAGCCCCACCGTGTTGAGGAGCTGCCAGCTCGCCCGCCACCACGACGGTTTCTCATATTCCGCGACGATCCGTTTCCATTCGGAAACGTCGGGCACCGGTTTCCGTTCCCGGTTCGCATCCGGCTCGACGGACGTGACCATGACTGCCGTATCGTGAGGAATCGAACGGAACCTTTCCGCAAAGGGGCGAAAGCGATCGACGCTCCGCCTCCCCCTTCCGCCTCGGACTCGTTTCGGATGTCGTCACCGCGGCGCAGACGCTTGAGCCGATCGGGCTGCTCCGCGATCGGTTTCCTCGGAGCCCGATCGGGCGCATCCTGCACGGGGAGCGGCATTCGTCAAGACGGCGACCCGCCGGCGCGTTTATCGGTAGTACCCTGTTCCGAGCGGTGGATGGTCACAACCGGCGAGGGGGGATGAGGGCGGAGGCGACGGCGGGCGATCTCCCGGAAAAATAGAAGCCCCGCATCCATCGTGAACACGACTGGCGAGGCTTCTCCCGTATCATCCGTCCCGACCGGGTTCGGGACGCAGGCTGAAACAGCCTTCATCTATTACTATCGCCTTTTCCGCCTTCGGGTGCAAGGAAAAAATCGTCGTCGGCCCACTTGTTACGAAAGTGAGCGGTCTCAGGGTGCGGGTCGCTTGCCGGTTTCTCTTTTTTGTGGCACGGATGTTGCTTTTTCTCGTCCCGGGGAACGATCGGACGCGAAGCGATCTTTCAGCCACTGGCGCATCTTGCGGGGGGCGGAAGCCAGCCGCCACGCATTCTGCTCCCTGACCAGCATCAGGGCGACGTCGCGGACGGGTCGGTCGCCGGCGGCGGGATGCTGCGGATCGAGCGAGACCTTCGCCAGCAGCGCGTAGACTGTTTCCCGTCGGGGACGGTCGTCTTCCCCCTTCGTTTCGAGCACCACGCGCTGAAGGGCGAGAATGCGGATTTCCTGAACGGCCTGCCAGCCCTTTTCGTATTCCGCCCGCGGCAACGGTTCCTCCCGGGCGCTCCATAGCAGGCGGAACCGATCGTAATCACCCGTGGCGCAGGTCTCCATCGCCCGGCGGACGAAGGCGTTGACCTCCTCGTCGTCTGCGTGAAGCGATGCGGGAAAAACCAGGACGTCCTTCGGAGCCGGCGGAGGATTCGTTTTCGTTTCCGGCGTGTCGGAAGGGGCGTCCGGCCGACACGCCAAGGCGCAAACCAGCAACGCCGCCGCGAATCTTTTTCCGGGA
>CAZNQN010000380.1:0-1399 GCA_964574925.1 uncultured Phycisphaeraceae bacterium
GGATCGAGATCCTCGTCGGGGGGGAAGGATGGTCGGAAGCGGTGGCCGGCTCGAAGGCGGTGCTGGCGGGGCGGGTGGTGGAGCTGGCCGAGCGGCTCGTGGCGTCCTGCGGGCGGGACGGCAGCGGGCGGGCTTGCAGCCGGTGACGAGGGTCTGTCGGAGGGCGTTTTCAGGCGTTTTGCGGGCGGTGTCGGGTCGTGGCCGGCGGGTCCGGCTGCGAGTTTCCGTAAGCCTCTTATTTGTATGGGGTTACGACGGATCCGTGCCTGTGAAAATCTAGAGGGGCAAGTTCGGGGGGTTGGAGAAGCGGCGTTACGGGCCCGTTTTGCCGCCTTTTCTTGAAGCGGAACGCGGACGGACGCCGATGAGGCAGAGAACCTCGGGTATCCGGTCGAGGCGTGGGGAGGAGGCGTGTACCGCCCCGCGGCGCGGGCGGAGCGGAAGGTGAGGGTGAAAAGTTTTGGAATTCGCGGTTGACGGGTCAGTGACGATTCCTACAATTTCGCCCGCAGTGTGGCAAGGGAGTTCGCGCCGTAACTCCGGGGGGAAAGAGCGCGGATTCGTCGGCGCCGTCGGCGGCGGCCACTTCGGAGCTTGGCGCGGGTTCTGAAGCGGCATCGCCCCCCAATCGACGCGGCGCCGGAGGGAATGCGTTTCGGTGGCATGAGGAAGGAGACGACGCCGTAGCGCAGGACCGTCTGGTCTGCCAGGCGCTTCATTCGAATCGGCGGCACAGGCTTTCCCAACGGGCGGCGGACCGCCCGGACCGGCGCGGCGGTCGGGAATGTCGGTGCCAGGGAACAATCGGACGTTACGGGTGTTGGGACAGAGCAGCGTGTGAACCAAAACACGCCACGATCCTTTTTTCTGGGAGGTACACGAGAAAATGCTAAGTGAACAGGCAGCAAATCGGAGAAGGCTTCGCACGTGGGTGCGCGGCGTGTCTTACGGGGGCGCGCTCGGTGGCGTGTTCGCCATGCTGGTGCTGGTGTCGGGGTGTCCGTTTGCCAATCTGGTCAACCCCTGCGCCAACGTGGATTGCGACGACGGCGATCTGTGCACGGTGGATACGTGCACGGACGGCGTGTGCAGCAACGATCCCGTGCAGTGCGCCTCGGGCGAGGCGTGCGATCCCGACACGGGCGAGTGCGTCAACCTCTGTGATGGTGTGGACTGCGATGACGGGGATCCGTGCACGACGGACTCGTGCGATCCGCTCACGGGTGCGTGCTCGAACGAGCAGGTCGATTGCGATGACGGCGACGCCTGCACGACGGATACGTGCGATTCGGCCACGGGCGAATGCGTCAACACGCCGGTGGACTGCCCGGCGGGCGAGCAGTGCAACGCGGATACGGGCAACTGCGAGCCGATTCCCTGCACGGCCGATGCCGATTGC
>CAZNQN010000380.1:1409-3140 GCA_964574925.1 uncultured Phycisphaeraceae bacterium
ACGGCGTGGCGGGCGCGCCGGTCGATTGTGACGACGGCGACGCCTGCACGACGGATACGTGCGACCCGACGGACGGGAGCTGCACGAACGATCCGGTGACCTGTGATGCGGGGCAGACCTGCGACCCGGCGACGGGTACGTGTGTGCCCTCCTGCACGGCGGATTCGGATTGCGACGACGGGTTGTTCTGCAACGGGGCGGAGACGTGCGACACTGCGACGGGTCTGTGCCAGGACGGGACGCCGCCGTGCGCGGCCACCGATTGCGACGAGACGGCCGACTCGTGTGCGTCGCAGAGCTTCACACTGACGACGGGTTCGGACAACCTGACCGGAAGCGGCGGGGATGACACGTTCTCGGCACCGACGGAGATCAGCGGCGGGACGCGGTTCGCGACGCTGAACAACAGCGACCGGCTGGACGGCGCCGGCGGGACCGACACGCTCAACGCGGAGATTCTCGCCAACACGACCACGACGCCGGCCGACCTGAGCGGCATCGAGAACTTCTCGTTCGACGTGGTGACCACGGGCGGCGACGTGACGATCGACCTGGTCAACGCCGACTCGGTGGACACGATCAGCGCGAGCAACTTCCGCGAGGGCGGTGCCGACCGGACGTTCACGGTCACCAACGTGCGGAACATGCCCATGAGCGCGAGCCTGTCCAACTGGGAGGAGAGCTTCACGCTCACGGTGGATGACACGTTGCTGACCGGTTCGGCGGATACGTTCACGATGACGCTGACGGGCGTCTCGGATGTCGGCAATACGCCGGACATCACGATCCAGCCGGACGCGGTGGGCAGCGGGTTCGAGACGATCAACGTGGTGAGCATGGGCTCGGTGGGCAACTCGATCGACAGCCTGGTGGACGGCAACGGCAACACCTGGAAGACGCTCAACATCTCGGGCTCCCAGGATCTGATCATCGACGTGGCGCTGGATACCAACGTCACGGTGGTCAATGCGACCAACGCCACCGGCAAGGTGGACCTGACGTTCGGGGCCAACAACGTGACGGTCACCGGCGGCAGCGGAGACGACACGTTCCGCTTTGGCGGCAACTACAACACCTCCGACACGGTGGACGGCGGCGGTGGGACGGACACGCTGGAGTCGACGTCCGCCAACCTTGCCGGCACGACCTCCAACCAGACGAACGTCTCCAACATCGAGACGATCTCGGTCAGTGACACGCTGGCGGGCGACCTGAACGTCACCCACTACGGGGCGACCAACGCCAAGGTGGCGGGCATCGACGCCAACGCACGGACGATCACGGTACCGAACAACGGTCAAGTGGAGCTCACGGCCGATGCGGGCAACGCGGCACAGACGATCGCGGTTTCGAGCAACTCGACATCGGATACCTTGAGCCTGATCCTCAACGACGCGGATTTCGCCAACAACCTGGTGTTGACCAGTTGGGAGACGGTGAACATCGAGTCGAAGGGGACGGCCGACGGCGGCGCCAACGTGATCACGGGGACGACGGCGCTGGCGAATGCGGCCGGCACGCAGAAGATCGTGGTCACCGGCGCCACCAACCTGACGTTCACGGGTGCGGTGACGGCGGATGAGATCGACGCCTCGGCGTTCACGGGCGCGCTCGACAACAGCGGTGCGTCCGCGGCGCTCGCCGTGGTGATCACCGGCGGCAGCGGCAACGACAACCTGCGCGGCAGCACGTCGGGCGACACCATCGACGGCGGCAGCGGCAACGATACCA
>CAZNQN010000381.1:0-640 GCA_964574925.1 uncultured Phycisphaeraceae bacterium
GTCTTGCGTCATGTGGACGGGTGTTTTCTCAAAGCGGAATCACCCCATGGGCAGTATCTTTTTCTTCTTGATGGTGCGGGGGCCGCGACGCCCGCGTTTCCTGCGCGTGACTTTCGATCTCGCCTTGGGCGTGGCTTTTCTCCGTGTCACTTGCTTGGCGTCCGCTTTCGCCCGGGTTCTCCGTGCGCGTCGTTTCGGGGCCGCCGTTGCCGCTTTCTTGGGAGTTCTCCGGACGACGGGACCGGTTTTAATGGCCTGTTTCGTCGGTCCGCCGGTATCCCGGAACGCGAAGAAGTAGGCTCCCGCCCCCAGCACCAGCGCCGCCAATACGCCGATCATCACCTTCTGCTTTTTTTCCTCGTCCACTTGGGGTGCCTCCTGTCGAAAGGTTGGTTCCTGTTCGAGTATCTGCCGGGAAATCGGCGACGTCAACCTTCTCGCATCGAAAGGATGGGATCCTCCGGCATTTCGCCGACAAGCCTGCCCATGCCTCCGGCAGCCTCATGCGTCGGCGAAGCTCGCCTTTCTCTGCCCATCCTGATTCCTTCGACGACGGAGCCCGCTGCCCGGTTCCTGGAAATTCGTCTTTAAGGTTTGCCCCTGTGATCGCAGTGGGCGATCGGACAAAATGGTTCAATGG
>CAZNQN010000381.1:650-3139 GCA_964574925.1 uncultured Phycisphaeraceae bacterium
GTTCAATGGTACTTCATTTTAGCTCTCGGGCGCATAATCGGAAGGAGAGCGACTCCCATGGCGGTCGGTGCACCGGGTCGATGGCCAAGCTGGGCACGCACTCTATACTGACGCACGGACGAGACGCATCCGGCCCCTTGGCGGGTGGGCTTGCTTCAAGAGAAAGTTCCAACGTGAATCCTGTGCATCCAGCGGGGAGTGGTACGTGAAGGGGGTGAAGCCGGACGACCCACCGGACGTGATCGTCTATACGGACGGAGCGTGCAGCGGAAACCCCGGTCCCGGCGGGTGGGCGGCCATTCTCAAACATCCCCGTACGGGAGCGGAAAAACACCTTTGCGGGGGCGAGCCGCGCACGACGAACAACCGGATGGAACTGACGGCGGCCATCGAAGGGCTGCGGGCGATCAACGGGAAGCCGCCCTTGCGGGTGCGCCTGGTCAGCGACAGCGAGTACGTGATCCGCGGATTGACGGAGTGGATCGAGGGCTGGATCGCCGCGGGATGGCGGCGGGGCAAAAAACCGCTCAAGAACGCCGATCTGTGGAAGACGCTCTATGAACTGACCCGGCGGTTCGAGATGTCCTACGAGCACGTGCGGGGCCATACGGGACACCCGGAAAACGAGGAGTGCGACCGGCTGGCGGTGGCCCAGATCGAACGGTTCCGGACATGAGCTGTGAAAAACGTCGTTTCAAGCGCCGTAACATCCTGTTTTGAATAACCTTATGGCATTTCCGACGTCTGCGCCAACCCTTTGCGCAAACGGGGTGGCCGCGGCTCAGCCTCGTTCGCAGCATTGAAAAGCGGGGTGCTTGCGCTTTCGGGGTCAAGGGGAAGCGCCCGGCCGTCCGATAGTATCGGCTAAGACTGGGAGGCTGGCAGGAGCATGGAGGCTGACAGGATGGATCTGCCCGACCGCACCGACGTTCGCCGGGTCGTTCAAGGCCGGCGCCGCCGCCCGCGGCCTGCGGTCGAGATCAGCGTGCCCTTCGACGGAGGCGGAAAACTGGAGGCGGAAGACGGAAGCGGGCCGTTGCATCTGGTGGTCCACGCCACCGACGAGGCGGGCGAGCTGGCGCCGTGGTTCGACAACGAGTGGTGGTGCGAAGTGATCCGTCGGTGGGCGGAGCGCGCGGTGACCGTTCGTATTGCCGAGACCCCCGGTGCGCTGTTGCATCCGGTGGTTCTGCACTCCCTCTCCACCCTTCGCCGCGTCGTGCCGTCGTGGCGTCTCGTCGGCTGTGCATCGGTTCGAGCGTGCGACACGCCGGCGGCGATCGAGGCGGTGGCGACGAGTCCCTACCACGAGGTGCGGTTCACGGGGGGCGGGACCGACGGCGGGCGTTTCCCGTCGATGCCGGTGGAAGAGTTGTTCCGCCGCATCCGCGAAGTTCAGCAACGGTGCCGATCGAATACCCCGGTTCTCGTGCGCGTTCCCGGCGGGGGGGATTCGACGCAGCATTCGTCCGCGCAGGCTCCATCGCGCGCCGTGCGGGTATAGCCCCCACGGCTTTCTCAAGGATTCTCATCCGCGGTTCCGGAAGAGGACCGATCCTGTCTCGTTGCGTTCGCCCCCCGATCAGGCGTGACCGGGTCGTTCGACTGCGGTTCCTCATGACCGGGCGAGGCGTTCGGCGAAGTCGCGTTGGCGGGCGGCGAGGTCGGCCTCCTCGGACCAGGGTTGTCCGAAGGCTGCCAGTGCCTGCCGGCCGGTTTCCAGAATCGATTGCGCTTCCTGAAGCGTCTGCGTCGCCCGATCGTCTCCCGCCTCCATGAGGTGTTGCGCGAGCTGGAGAAGGGCCTGGCCGAGACGGACGTCGGCGCGGGCGGCGTCGACGCCGCCGGGATCATGGCGGCGATGGCGGTCGCGGGCGGCGCGGGCGGCCTCGACGGCTTCGGCGTAGCGCCCGTCGCGTTCGAACGCCGTCGCCGCATGCTCCCACACGATCGCTTCCTTCCGCAGGGGATCCTCGGTGCATTTGCCGGCCAGTTCGACGGCCTGACGGTACCACGACTGCGCCTCGGCGAAGCGGTGGGCGATGGCTTGGTCCAGACCCAGGGCCAGCGTGGATTCCCACACCTCTTCCCAGGAACCGACCCGGTCCCGGATCCGACGGGCGACCTCATGGTTCCGAAAGGCGTCCGCGGGTTGCTCCCGGCGTCGATGAAGGGTTCCGAGATCGTGCAGTGCCAGGGCGCCCAGTCGTTTCCGCTCGGCTGCGCCCGTGCCGTCCCCCGCCAGCGCCGCTTCGGCCAGGGCGAGAGCGGCTGCTTCCAGAAGAAGCGGCAGGGCTTCGCGGAGCGTTCCCCCGTCGAGGTGGAATCGCCCGAGCAGATACTGTTTCCAGGCCCGCTCGAGGAGGGACGATTCCGGGAGGGCGTCCAGGCGGCGGGCAAGGTTGTTCGCATCGGTCGGCGTCTCTCCCTTTTTCCGCCGCTGAAGCGCACGAAAAGCGTAGAGGAAGGCATCGATCTCGGGGCGGACG
>CAZNQN010000382.1:0-3127 GCA_964574925.1 uncultured Phycisphaeraceae bacterium
TGGTCGAGGAGGATCTTCGCCTCGTACTCGCCCGCGCCCGGCACGACCGAGAGCGCCTCGGCGAGCTGGCGCTGGAGCTCCCGCATCTGGCTCTCGCTCTTGATGTCGATGTCCCACCCGGTGAGCTGGGCGGCCAGACGCACGTTCTGCCCCCGTTTTCCGATGGCCAGGGAAAGCTGATCTTCATCGACGATGACCGTCGCCCGTCCCAGCTCGAAGCAGAGGAACACTTCCTTGACCTCCGCCGGTTTGAGGGCGTTGGTGATGAGCACCTGCGACGACTCGTTCCAGCGGACGATGTCGATCTTTTCTCCGCCGAGTTCGTCCACGATGTTGCGGATGCGGCTACCGCGCACGCCCACGCACGCGCCGACCGCGTCCACCTTGTTGTCGATGGAGGAGACGGCGATCTTGGTACGATAGCCCGCCTCTCGTGCCAGCGCCCGAATCTCGATGACTTTCTCGCCCACTTCGGGCACTTCCATCTCGAACAGCTTGCGGATGTAGTCGGGATGCGTCTGCGTGAGGACGATTCGGACATGGCTGGCTTCTTCCCGCACGTCGAGCACCATCGCCCGGATGCGCTCGCCGGGATGATGGGCCTCGCCGGGAATCTGCTCGCTTTTCGGGAGGAACGCCTCCGCCCGCCCGAGGTTGACCGTCACCGCGCCGGCGTCGCAGCGCGTCACCGTTCCGGTAACGATCGTGCCGACCTTCTGGGAGTATTCCTCGAAGATGGAGTTGCGCTCGTCCTCGCGGATCTTCTGGATCATCACCTGTTTGGCCGTTTGCGCCGCGATCCGCCCCAGCGTCTTCATGTCCACGGGCTTGCCGTCCACGGAGGCGGTGATGGCCCCCGACGACCGGTCGATGTGGACCTGGACGTCCTCGGCCTCGTTGAACGCCTTGCGGGCGGCGGAGACCATGGCCGCCTCCAGGTCGCTGAACACGCTTTCCTTGTCGATGTTCTTGTCGCGACTGATGGAGTCGATGAACCGGATCAGGTCAGCATTCATCCTGTGGCCGTTTCCTTCAATCGTTGTCCGTCTTCATCCCGTCCCGCGGAGCGGCGGAACCAAAAAAAACGTGGGCGCTCGCGCAAACCCACGTGGAATCAACGTCCAGCCAGCGTTGGTTCGTTGTCAGGTTTAGCGCATTGCGCCGCTCCCCTCACCCGTTGGTCCGCTTACCGGCTGACATCGCTTCCACCCGTGTTTTTCCGTACACGCTCCACGGCAGGGGCTGTCCTCTTCTTGGACGCCGACGCCGGCCGACGGTTTCACCGCCGCCGACCACTCCCGAGCCGCCCTTGGGGCGGTCCGAATCGGCGCCCACAAGCCCCGTGGGCTTACCCTAGACCGTACCCTTCACCCTCCCAGCGCCGCTGAGACGGTGCGAGTATGAACTCATTTCGGATTATACGGACGGCCGGTTTGGTGTCAAACGCCGGTTTCGCGGGGAACGGGTGATCGGAACGGCGTCACCCGGCCGAAACGTCCATCAGTCAGGATCCATGGCGGTCTCCCGTGTCCCGCGATGCTTGACGGAGGATAAACTGTTGCTTTATTTTATGGTGAAAAAGTGGTGGAGGTCGTGGGTGCTGCTTCCCGCCGCGGCACTGGGTTTTTCTCTCGGGTGTCCGGCGGTGCAGCCGGTTGGCGATCCGGGCTCCGCCGCGGAACAGGGTGGAATGTCGGCGAGTGATCCCTCTCAGCCCAGTGAGGGAGACCGGCCTGACGGCAGGACGGTGACGGTGCAGTTCCGCAACTTCACGGCCGGGGAGGCGGTGGACGTTGGGTTCTTCGTCAGCCCGACGCCGCCGGTCGTCCTGCCGGACGATCTGTTCGTGGAAGAGAATCGGTTCCTGACCAGCGTGGGGGTGGCCGGCACGGGCATCGTCCAACCGCTGTCCCAGGACATCATCGAAATCCCTTGCAGCGAGGGGTTGACGCTGGGAACATCCGGGGGGCGTTTCGTGGACAACGAAACGGGCGAACTGCGGGGCGTCGGTCAACCGCGCTGGGTGCAGGAAGGACCGCTCGCCCTGTGCGATGCGATCGTCACCTTCGAGTTCGACGGCGACGGAACGGAGTTCACCACGCGGGTGCTCATCGGCAACAGGGAATGAGGCGGCGGTCGCGCGGCACGCACGATTCAGAACAAGGAATGCGGGAAAGAGGACATGGCGGGGCAGGCTTCGGTCCGGGTATACGGTTTCTTTCTCTTTGTATCGTTGGCTATTCGCCGTTCGCTTTACGCTCCCTCACCTGTCTGCGTGCGAGCACGCACAGGCAGGCGGTCGCGGCTCAGTCGGACAACCGGTCCCTCGCCTGTCTGCGTTCCGCGCCTGCCGGTGCGTTGGGTGCGGATACGCACAGGCAGCAGGTCGCGGCGCAGGACGAGCGTTCCTCGTTATCGCCTTCCGAGCCGCGGGCTTCAGCCCGCGCGATCGTGCGGGAGCCCGCTGATCTTCGACAGGGGGAGGAGGAAAGTCCCGATTCGGAAGAGACCCTTGTCCGTCGCATCGAGGCGTTTCTTCTCGAACCCGATGCCGGTCGGGCGAGGGCGCTGCGACGGGCGATCGCGGCCGACTATGCGGACGCCATAACCGAAGTCGCACAAGCGCTGGGCGAAGCCAAACTGTGGCAGTGGCCGGAAGCGCTCGAGGGTTCCTTGACGCTGGAGGCGGGGAGCGATTCCGCCCGCGTTTCCATCACGTATCGTCTTCCCCGTGATTACGATCCCCTTCGCCCCTACCCGATGTTGCTCCTTTTGAAAGAAGGGGGTGTCGAGCCTGACCGCCTGCTGGAGTCGGCGCGGGAGCGTTTCGGGCCGGCGGTGCAGTCGATGATCCTCGCGGGCGTGGCGGTCCGAGCCGATCCGCCTCCGTTTCGTTTCGATGCCGTCAACGACTGGATGCTGGAGACGCTGGAAGCATTGCGTCGGCGGTTCCATGTGGATGAGGATCGCGTGTATCTCACGGGGGCGGGCGAAGACGGCGACGCGGCATGGTTGATCGGTCTGATGTTCCCGGAATCGTTCGCGGGCGTGTGGGTGGAGTCCGCCTGCCCGCGTCTTCCCTACATCGAGCAATCGGGACGACTGCTGATCGACAACCTGCGCAATG
>CAZNQN010000383.1:0-2321 GCA_964574925.1 uncultured Phycisphaeraceae bacterium
ACGACCGATCATCCCACCGCAACGAGAGAATCGTCGGATTCATCAAACCGTCGACGGGGTGTCGATCAATCGCTCGACGGCTTCACGGTACTTGGCGGCCGTGTTGCGGACGATCTCATCGGGCAGGGGCGGGCCGGGGGGCGTCTTGTCCCATTTGCCGGCCTCGACCAGCGTGGTGAGGTAATTGCGGACGTACTGCTTGTCGAAGCTTTCCTGGTCGCGGCCCGGCTCATAGCGATCGGCCGGCCAGAATCGGGACGAATCCGGCGTGAGCACCTCGTCGATCAGCAGGTACCGCCCGTCGCATAATCCCCATTCGAACTTGGTGTCGGCGATGATCAGGCCGCACCGGGCCGCATGTTCCTGCGCCCGCCGATACAGCTCCAGGCTCCGATCGCGCAGCATCGTCATCACGTCCCGCCCGACGCGGTCGCACGCCTCCTCGAAGGAGATGTTCTCGTCGTGGCCCTCGTCGGCCTTGGTGGCCGGGGTGAAGATCGGCTCCGGAAGGGCCTCGCACATCGTCAATCCCTTCGGCAGCTTGACGCCGCAGACCGTCCCGGTCCGCTGATAGTCCTTCCAGCCCGAACCGGCCAGGTATCCGCGCACCACGCATTCGATGGGCACGACCTCGGCCTTGCGGCAGCGCATCGTCCGCCCGCGGAGCTGCGGCAGATGATCCTCCAGCCCGGCCGGGGCGCGGTCCTCGATGACCTCGATCAGATGATGCGGCACGATGCCTTCGAAGAAGTCGAACCAGAACTTCGAAATGCGGGTGAGCATCGCCCCTTTGCCGGGGATGGGCGTGGGAAGGACAACGTCGTAGGCGCTGATGCGATCGGTGGCCACCAGGAGCAGTTCATCGCCCAGGTCGTAGATGTCGCGGACCTTGCCGCGTCGAACGGGGAATCCCTCGATGTGGGTTTGCGTGACCACCGTTTCACCCTGCACCGTCATATCTCACCTCACGGCAACCCGGAGTGCCTCGGTCCTGCGGCGGACGGTTCTCGCTCCGACGCGAGGCCGCCCGTTCCGTAACGGGGGTTATAGTGGCGATCTCGGGTCGGACGCAACGGGCGGATTCGACTCCTCCAGGCGTCCGGCCGGAAATCACAGCGTGCTCGACGAACCCGCCGCGATCCGGCATAATCCTGTCGGAACGCCGCGTTCCCCGCCTTCCCCGGCTGGAGGGCGGGGTCGCTTCGGGGCGTCCGTGCGCGGAAGGAAACCATTCCCCCGAAGCCCGATGCTCGAGCCATCCGGAAGATTCTCGATGCTCTCGTTCTCGGTCTATACCGACGGTCACCCCGCCGAACAGGTGGACCTCTCCGGCGCCTACCTGATCGGCACGGATGACGTGCCCCTGCGGGCGGAGCTTTCCTTCCAGAACGGCACGATCACGTGCAAGAAACGGGCGGCCGGACCCGCCGGACTCGCCCTTCTGTGGGAGGTGCCCGAGGTCGGGCGGATCATGCTGGAAACCGTCCGCGTGCCCGAACGGGATCGTCCCTACATCCTCCAGGTGGAACTGGCCCGCGCCCGCCTGATGCGCCTTCTCCAGAAGATCGAGGAATGGGGCCAGGCGGACGTGGAGATCGCCCCGGACGTTCTCGAACAGGTGGACCAGTGTCGGGAACAACTCATCCGGGCGTTGCAGGCGGAGACGGACGCGGATGCAGCCGCTCTCGGCGAACGGACGCTCACCCTGGCCGTGCAGATCGGTGAGCGGCTCACCGCCGGTCGGGCGGAGGAGGAGTTCCGACAACGCCGCGACGAGGGGGCGTTCAGCCGGCAGGTGATCGGGTGTCGCGTCCCCGTGAACCGTCCGACGGATCTGATCCGCAAGCGCATCAGCCCCGCGTTCGATTTCGTCACCGTGCCCATCGTGTGGCGCGACATCGAACCGGCCGAGCAGACCTTCAACTGGAAACCGCTGGACGCCTGGGTGGAGGCGCTCAACAAGCAGCGCATCCCGATCAAGGGGTCGGCTTTGCTGTCCTTCAGCGAAGCGCACGTGCCGGACTGGCTCTACATCTGGGAGCACGATTTCGACACCATCCGGGATCTGGCCTTCGAACACGTCCGGCGGGTCATCCACCGCTACGGGCAATACATCCACGCCTGGGACGTGATCAGCGGGATCCACGCGGACAACTGCTTCACGTTCAACTTCGAGCAGTTGATGGAACTGACGCGGATGGCCGCCGCCCTGACCAAGCAGATCGCCCGACGCAGCACCACGATCATCGAGCTGGTCGCGCCCTGGGGCGAATACTACGCCCGCAACCAGCGGACGATCCCGCCGCTGCTCTATGCCGACA
>CAZNQN010000383.1:2331-3126 GCA_964574925.1 uncultured Phycisphaeraceae bacterium
CCGACATGGTGGTGCAAAGCGGGGTGAACTTCGACGCCTTCGGGCTGAAGTTCTGCTTCGGTCCCGGCGTGGACGGCATGTTCCTGCGCGACCTGTTCCAGATGTCCTCCCTGCTGGACCTCTATTCGCGCCTGGGCAAACCGTTGCACGTCACCGCCGTCCAGGTCCCTTCCATGCCTCTCGACGGACCGGCCGGGGGAGCCGGCGTCGCCGGCGGTCGATGGCGCAAACCCTGGTCCGAAGAAGCGCAGGCGGAATGGATCGAACAGTTCCTGACCGTCGCGCTGAGCAAACGGTTCGTCGAGTCCGTCTCGTGGCAGACGCTCACCGACGAGTCGAATCTTCCCGTTCCGCACGGCGGATTGCTGCGCAGCGACCTGACCCCGAAACCGGCGTATGAGACGATCGCCCAACTCCGCGCCCAGGTGCGCGATGCGGTCGTCAAGGCCGCCCACGGCGCCGATACGGGATGAGCTCCGGAAGCAGACCGTCCCCCGACACCCCCAACAAACGGTCGACCTGCAACGAGAAACACGGCCGGTCGGACAGGGCCGCGATCGTACCGCACGCGTCGATCGACCGTCCGCAGCAAGGAACCGCCGCCCGGGCGGCGCTCGTGCTGGTCGGCCTGATCGGCGGGATCACGCTTGCGCAGATCGTTGTCGAGCATCCATCCGCGTTCGGCCGGCGGGATGATCTCCCGGCGGATCGCCCTCTGTCGGCGCTGGATCCGAACACGGCGCCCTGGTACGAGCTGGCGTTGCTGCCGGGCGTCGGATCCGCACGGGCCCGCGC
>CAZNQN010000384.1:0-3121 GCA_964574925.1 uncultured Phycisphaeraceae bacterium
GTTGTGCACGTCGCGGCAGGATCTCGCAAGCTCTTGCATATCAACGCGCCTGGCACCCAAGATAGGAATGCGACTATGGATGAGGGGAACCACGGTTGGTTTCGGACCGTGGGCCCGGTGTTACGATCTCCGCTTTCACCGGACAGCCTTCCGGCAATCCGTATCCGCCGTCGACGATCACGTGGTCGCCTTCCGAAAGACCGGAGGTGATCTGTACAAAGTCGCCGGCGGTGGCACCGACGGTGACTTCCACCTCGAAGGCTTTGCCGTCACGGGCGACGGACACCACGGTGGTTCCATTGCGGTCCGCGACGGCCCGTAAGGGAACCGCCAGGGCGTCGGGAATCGAGGGCAGCCAGACGCGGACGCGACATCCGAAGCCCGGTCGCAGCCGCCCGGATGGGTTTTCGATCCGGGCCAGTGCGTCGATGTCACCGGTCCGCGGATCCGCCTCTCCCGCGAATCGCACGATGCGACCGGGGATGGGCTTTGCATGAGGCGAAGCGAGCGTCACCTCTACGGGATTGCCTGTTCGGATGCGGTCGAGGTAGACGCCGGGAACACGGACACGGACGAACAGGGCGGAGGGGTCCACGATCGTGGCCAGGCGATCGCCGGCGGACACCTGCATGCCGCGGCGGGCTGTCAGGCGGGTCACGATGCCGGCCAGCGGCGCGGCAATCCGGCAGAAGGAAAGCGTCTGCGCAGCGCGTTGCCTTTCGGCCTGGGCGACGGCAAGACGGGCTGCGGCTTCCCGGATTTCTTCCGGTCGCGGTCCTTTCTGCAAGAGGGCGAGTTGCGCTCGAGCGGCTTCAACGTCTGCTTCCGCAGCGTGCAATGCGGACTTGAGCTGCTTCATCTGCACCTGCGAGATTTCCCCGCTCTCGCTCAGGTGTTCCGAGGCACGGATGCGCAGCCGCAGTCGCTGCGCTTCCGCCTCGGCCTTGCGAAGCGCTTCGCGGGCCACGGTCACTTTTTCCGGCCGATATCCGTTTTGCAGACGGTCGAGAACGGCTTGTCGCTGGGCCACGATCCCGTTCGCCCGCTCGAGTTCCGTTTGGGCGACACGGGGATCGAGTTCCACCAGCGTCTGACCGGACTGCACCGTCTCGCCTTCGACGACGTCCACTCGATCGATCTGCCCCGCGATTCGCGCGGTGATCTCGGCTGATCGTTCCGGAATCGCTTTGATCGTACCGACCCATTCCACGTAGGGACGAAGCGTTCTGCGTTCGGCCACGACGGCCCGAACGCGCACGGGCGATGGGGGAGGATCGTTTTCCTCGCCGACCGTCGACGCCGGTCGACACCCGGTCATGCCCCCACCGAGAGCAATCGATCCTATGAGAAGAAGCGCGAAGGACATTCGGGTTGCGGGCCTCGAAGCGATGTTCATGCCGTGCCGTGTTCGGTTCATGGCTTTGTTCTCACGATGATGCGCCGGCGGCCGATGGCGCCGGTACCGATTCGGGACCGGCCGCCGTGCGCTGAAACAGCGTCAGAAGGATGAAGTAGGTCACCGGCGTCGCCACCAGCGACAGCAGCAAGGAAACACACAAGGCGCCGATGACGGCGACGGCAAGCGGACGAAGCATGTCCGCTCCCGCCCCGATGCCGTAGGCGAGAGGGAGCAAGCCCAGGAACGTCGTCAGGCTCGTCATCAAGACCGGACGCAGGCGGCGGCGGCCGGATTGCACAAGGGCTTCTCTCAACGGCAGGCCGCGGCGGCGAAGGTGATCCACGAAATCCAACATCAGGATGCCGTTCTTGGCGACAATGCCCACGCCGATGATCGCCCCGAGGAACGAAACGATGTTCAGGGAGGTGTCCGTCAGCCACAGGGCGGCGATCACACCGAACAGCGCCAACACCGCGCCGAACACGATCGCCAGGGGAGGCCACAACGATCGGAACTCGAGCAGCAGTACGCCGAACACGAACACCACAGCCATGACCAGCACCAGCGTCAGGTTGTAGAACGATTCTCGTTGCTGCTGGTACAATCCGCCGTATTCGATGGAGACCCCCGGGGGCCGCTCGATGGTCTCGGCGATGTTCCGCCGGATCGCCGACATGCCGTGT
The DNA here is from genome assembly GCA_964574925.1 of uncultured Phycisphaeraceae bacterium. Classification (GTDB taxonomy): domain Bacteria; phylum Planctomycetota; class Phycisphaerae; order UBA1845; family UBA1845; genus CAZNQN01. Next base: position 2,083 of record CAZNQN010000384.1, read on the forward strand.
CCGAGATCCACGCCGGAGAATCGTGCCGAGACGGCCACGAGCTCGCGGAGGTCTTCGCGGTGACGTTCGAGGAGACCGGGAACGCGCCGGATGCGGGTGACCTCGCCGACCGTGACGCGCGGGCCTCCGGGGGCGAACAGCGGCAGGTCGTCGATGTTCGATGCCCGCGTTTTCGCCGTCTCGGCAAGCAGGACACGTACGCCCACGGTGCGGTCCCCCTCAAGCAGGTAGGACGTATCGGCGCCGAGCAAGGCCGTCCGCAATGCGGTTCCGATGGAGACGGTGTCGAGTCCCACCCGCGACGCCGCGGGGGGGCGGACGCGAAAGCTGAGGGTCGGGCCGGCCACCACCAGTCCGTCGTTGACATCCACGACGCCGGGAATCGTTTGGATCGTCCTCGCGACGCGCGCGGCAAGCCGTTTCAGCGTCGGCGGATCGTTGGTGAAGATCTTGATCTCGACCGGATCCGGCGACCAGGTCAGATCTCCAATCAGATCGCTCAATACGCCGGGGAATTCCGTGTGCAGCGCCGGTTCGGCGGCGTGGATGCGGTTTCGCAGCCCGTCGATGACCTCTTCCGTGCTTCGGTCCCGATCGGGGCGAAGCTTGACGAGGAAGTCGCCGGTGTTCGGTTCCGCGATGGCCAGGGCGAGGCGTGCGCCGGTCCGTCGAGAATAGCTTTCGACTTCCGGCGTTTCCCGCAGAATGGTCTCCACGTGTCGCAGCATCCGATCGGTTTCCGCAAGACTCGTGCCCGGGCGGGTGTAATAATCCAGCACAAACGCGCCTTCATCCTGTTTCGGCAGAAAGTCGGTTTCCAGGCGGGTATACAGCCAGATTCCGCCTGCCAGCACCCCGGCCATGCATGCGGCGGAGAGCGCCGGATGGCGCAGCGCCCGTCGGGCGAACCCTTCATAGACGCCGATCAGCCGTCGCAGCACCGGTCCGCCCTGTTCGAGCTCGTCCTGGGTGGGGCCGCTCGGGTGGCGGAGGAGCCATCCCGCCAGCGTGGGCGTGAGGGTCACGGCCAGCAGCAGGG
>CAZNQN010000385.1:0-3106 GCA_964574925.1 uncultured Phycisphaeraceae bacterium
CCGGCAACACGACCAGCCCCCAGCGAACATGCATCACCCCCGCCTCGCCCAGATCGGTGAACCGCCCGATCAGATGGGCACTGCCGGTGTGCAGACCCCATTCCAGCGCCGCCGCCGCCAGACCCGAAAGCGCCCCGACGGCCGCGCTCATCCCCAGCAGTTTCGACCAGCGGGTGATCCGGCGGGGAAGCCGGGAAAGAATCGGCCGCATCAGGCGAACCCCCTCCGTCCTGTGATTGCGGCGGGTTCCCCGGCGGATCCTGGAGAGGGGGCGATCCGGCTTGTCCCGCCCGGGCGGGAAGATAGGATGCATCGGAATGTCCGCATCGTGGCAGGAATACGGTCGCCCCCGGGGTTTGACAAGGGGAGTCTCATAGGAGCCAGCCATGCCGACGCGAAGCGCCCTGTTGCACATCTATCGCGACACGCCCATGGGACGGGAACACCTCATGCAGTCCGCCTACTTCTGCAAAAAACAGTTCGGATTGGTGCTGAGCGTGTTCATCCCCGAGGCGATCCAGTTCACCCTCCAGTTGGAGTCGGAGATCTTCCCCGTCCAGCTCGACGCTTCCTACGTCGCTTCGGATCCGGAACAGGCCCGCAAGCGGGTGGAGGAGATCGTGCAGCCCTTCGCCTGTCCGCTGGATTTCGTCATCGCCGATCCCGTCGGCAGCAGCGGCATCCCTCATCTGCCGGGCGAGTGGGGGATCATGACCTGTCCGCGGGTGATCAGCGAACAGAGCAGCCGCATCGGGCTGGGCCGCATCGGACCCAAGGTCCGGGCGCTGGTCAAGGCCGCTCCGTTCCCCGTGTTCATCCCGAGTCTCGCCTACAAACCGTGGAACAGCGTGACGGCCTTTTACGGCGGATCCCCGCTCGGCGCGCTGGCGGTCAAGGAAGCGATGTGCATCGCCCGACTTGCCCGCATTCCGCTGCAGATCCTTACCCAGCTCGAGGGGACCACGCGCGAAGCCTGTGAAAAGAACCTCGAAGCGGCGGGCGTCCTGACCCCCATCCGCAATGGAGAGGCACAGTGGCGCGTCTATGAGGAAGGGACGCTGGAAGACCATCTTTTCGACGTCCCGTACGACAGCCTGGTGGTGATCGGGGCGGCGGGCAACCGCCTCATCGAGGAACTGGTGTTCGGCAGTACGCTGGAACTCGTGCAGTCGACGCTGCCCAACCCGCTGGTCGTGGTCGGACCGCACTGTCGAACCCCGCTGGACGCGCTCCCCGCCTGAGCCGGCGGAGTTTCGCATGTCCGATTCGCCTGATCGGCGTTACCATGTCCGGCCATGAGTGGTTCCGCCCCCCGTGCGCGAGGTCTGCCCGGCCCGCTGAAGCTCGCCGTCGCGTGGCTCATCCTCATCGTGGTGGGAACGATCCTGCTGCGGCTTCCGGTCTCGGCGGTTCCGGGTCGGACGCTCTCCTGGCTTGATGCGGCCTTTACCGCCACCTCGGGCATCTGCGTGACGGGGCTGTCCACCATCACCGTGGGGGAGCGTCTGACGACGTTCGGACAGGTGGTCCTGCTGGTGCTCATCCAGCTGGGCGGGCTGGGGATCAGCGTGGTGTCCACGTTCTTTCTGACGGCGCTCGGGCGGGCGAGCCTCTCCAGTGAAATGGGGGCGGGGGAGAGCCTCGCCGCCGTCCGCGTCCGTCCGCTGACGCTGTTGTGGTGGGCGATCGGGGTGACGGTGACGGCCGAACTGGCGGGCACGCTGCTGCTGGGTCTACGCTTCGACGGTTCGCAGCGCTGGTGGCTGGCCCTGTTCCACAGCATCTCCGCCTTCTGCAACGCGGGCTTCTCCCTGTTTCCCGACAGCCTGGAGGGATACCGGGGCGATGCGGTGGTCAACCTGACGGTGATCACGTTGATCGCGGCGGGGGGTGTAGGCTTCATCGTGATCCGGCAACTGGTCCGGCGGGTGCTGCGGGCGGGTTCGCCCAACCGCGCCCCGATCTATCTGCATACCCGCGTGGTGCTGGCGGGAAGCCTGATCCTCTGGACGCTGGGGATGGTGCTGGTCTGGGTGTTGGAGCGGGGGGGGACGCTGGCGAACCTGTCGGCGGGAGAATCCGTGCTCGCTTCGCTCTTCCAGTCGGTGACGACGCGGACGGCGGGCTTCAATACGCTGGAGGTGCCGGCCATGCGCGACGCCACCCTGTTCGTCATCATGCTGCTGATGTTCGTCGGCGGGGCGCCGGGCAGTTGCGCGGGGGGGATCAAGCTGACGACGGCGTTCATCGTCCTGGCGGCGATCCGCAGCCACTACCTGGGCGTGGACAAGGTCCGCCTGTTCCGGCGCAGCGTGCCGGCGGCGCTGGTCCAGCGGGCGTTCCTGCTCGTGACCCTCTCCACCGTCTTCCTGAGCGTGGTGATTCTGGTGCTGTGCGTCACGGAAGAAGGGACGGCGGTCGTGTCGGGGCGTCATTTCACGGCCGTTCTGTTCGAGGCCGTCTCCGCCTTCGGGACCGTCGGGCTCAGCACCGGCATCACCCCCCACCTGTCGGCGGCGGGCAAGGCGGTTATCATCGTGACCATGTTCGTCGGGCGCTTGGGACCGTTGATGCTCATCGTAGCCGTGCTGCGCCCGCGCGTCCGTCCGACGTTCGCCTATCCGGAAGAAGACCTGGCCGTGGGATGATCGACCATGAAGAACTTCGCCATCGTGGGAATGGGACGGTTCGGCAAGAGCATGCTCGAGCGGCTGATGCGCCGCGGGAGCGAGGTGCTCGTGATCGACAACGACGAGCAGAAGATCCAGTGGGCGCGGGATCGCGCCACGCGGGTCATCCAGGCCGACGCCATGGACATCGACACGCTCAAGGAGGTGCTGCCGGACAAGCTGGAGTGCGCCATCATCGACACCGGACGCGACCACCTCGAACGCAGCATCCTGATCACCAACTATCTGCACAAGCTGGGCCTGGGGCACATCATCGTCCACGCCCTGAGCCCCTCCCACGCGGAAATCCTTCAAATCGTCGGCGCGACGCTTTCCGTCTTCCCGGAGGAGGAGGCGGCGGAACGACTCGCGGGCATCCTCGTGGGACGCGGGCGGCTCGACTACTTCCCCGTCAGCAGCAACTTCTCGGTCATGGA
>CAZNQN010000386.1:0-2834 GCA_964574925.1 uncultured Phycisphaeraceae bacterium
GGGGCGCCCGGTTCGGCGGATCGTCCGCAAGCGGTGGGGGAAAGGTGTCACGGCTTTCCGCTGCGGGGAGCCGGGATCGGTCGGGCCATTCGATGCACTCGTCCATCCAGTCTCCGCCGCGGACGAGGTCGCGGAGATTCGGTTCCATCAGGAAGGTGATGCGGGCACGGGGGAAGCGCTCGCGAATGGCGCGCAGGGTGGGTGTGGACATCACGAAGTCCCCCACCCACGTCGGGAGGATCACCAGGATGCGGGCGGGTTCGGTTCCCGGTACGTTCCGCACGGCGGGCATGATGAGCCTATTCTATCGGGATCCGGCCCGCGACGCACCTCGAACCGCATCTCCACCGCGCGAGCGTGAGGCGCGGCTGCGTGCGTCCGCGGTTGTGGTGTCGGTCGAGCCGGCTATGATGGAATGCGACGGAAAGCGCATCGGAGACAGGGTTGCAACGAGGCCGGGTTCGACGCAGGGCGGTCAGGGACCGGATTCGACAGAAGACATGCAAGTCAAAATCGCCAGTTCGCGGGGGTTCTGCTTCGGTGTGGAAGACGCCATCGAGCTGGCGGAAGAGGCGGTCAAGACGCACGGTCCCGGGCGGGTCGTCGCCCTCGGGCCGGTGATCCACAACCGGCAGGTCGTGGAACGACTCGAACGGGAAGGGCTGGGCCAGACGGGCGATCTGGACGCGATCGACCCCTCGCAGGCGCTGCTCATCCGCTCGCACGGGGCCTCGCCGGAAACGTTCGAGCAGGCGCGGCGGCGCGGGCTCGATGTCGTCGATGCCACCTGCGTGCTCGTCAAACGGGCCCAGGAAGTCGTCCGCCAGCTTCACGAGGAAGGCTACCACGTGGTGATGATCGGCGACCCGGAGCATCCGGAAGTCCGCGGCGTGATCGGATACGCCCCCGACGTGACGCTGATCGACCGGGACACGGACCTGGAAGAAGCGCTTCCCTACCGGGAGCGGCTGGGGATCGTGGCGCAGACGACGCATTCGCCGGAGCACGTGGCCGGCGTGATCGCCCGCATCCTCTGTCGTCCCTACCGGGAGGTGAAGATCGTCAACACGCTCTGCCTGGAGGTGACGCGGCGGCAGGAGGCGGCCATTCAGCTCGCCCGCGAGGTGGACGTGATGTTCGTGCTGGGCGGTCTGCATTCGGCCAACACGCAGGAGCTGGCGCGGCTCTGCCGGGAGGTCGGTTGCGAGACGTATCACCTGGAGACGTGGGAGCAGTTCGACCCGGTGATGGTGAAGGGCAAAAGCGTGGCCGGCATCACGGCCGGGGCGTCCACGCCGGAATCGGTCATCACGGAATTCGCCCGCAACCTGGAGGCGCTGTAAGCGGGGCGCGGATCCGCTTCCGGCGGGGTGGGCGGTGCGACGAGGAACCCCCATCGGTCGCCTTCGGAAATGTCGGAATCCAGGCGGCGGAAGGCGATCGCCGGATCGGGGAACGTTTTTCGACTTCAAGGAGGCAGTATGACTGAACCCAGGCACGGCACGGCGCCGATCGTGGTGGAGGAGACGCCCGGCAAGAAGGCGTATTGTCAGTGCGGTCTGTCGGCGAACCTTCCCTATTGCGACGGGACGCACAGCCGGGAGGGAACAGGGGTCGCGCCGATCGTGGTGGAGGTGGCCGAGGCGGGCAAAAAGGCCATCTGTCAGTGCCATCGCAGCGGCAATCGGCCCTGGTGCGACGGCACGCACAGCCGGCCGGCGTAGACGGAGCGTCCGACGGACCCGACCCGCGGGCGGGAATCCCGCGTGGTGTCGCCTCGTCCGCTCGATGCCGTCTCTGGACACGAACGCTGTTCATCACCGCCGCTTCGGCGCAGGGAGCTTACGAGTTTGCGCGCACTGGTTTCGCTCTGGTGGCTGTCGTTTTTGACAGCGGTGGGCCTGTGCGTGGGCAGCTTTTTGAACGCGGTGATCTACCGGCTTCCGCGGGGTCGGAGCCTGCGCAACCCTCTCTGGTCGTTCTGTCCGAACTGCAAGCGGCGGATCCGCTGGTACGACAACCTTCCGGTGCTCAGCTTTGTGTGGCTGCGGGGGCGGTGTCGGCACTGCCATGTGCCCATCGCCACCCGGTACGTGGTGATCGAGCTGAGCATGGCGATGATCGTCTTGATGCTGGTGGATGCCTTCTTCGTCAGCGGCGTGCGGTCGGGGATCAAGGAGGCGACGTTCGGGCTGACCGACCAGCTCGCGGCGGACTGGCCGATTCTGCTGGCGCACATCATCCTTTTCGCCTGCCTGTTGCCGATGGCGGTGATCGACCTGGAGCATTACTGGGTGGACGTTCGCTTCACCAGCCTGGCGACGGCGGCCGGGTTCGTCCTGCATACGTTGTGGACGCCGAAGCATTCGATGGCGTGGCCCCGACCGGGGGACACGCTGGCCGTGATGTCCGTCTTCGCCCTGGTGGGGTTGGCGCTGTTGTGGCTGGCGGTGATCTGCTGGCCCCGCGTCGAGGGGGTTTCGGACGAGCACGGGGAGTCCGAGGCAGGCGTCGGGGAAGGGGTGGAACCGACCGTCCGCCATCCGCCGCCGCCGCTGGTGTCACCGACGCGGGCGGCCGGTTGGATTCTCGGTCTCGTCACGGTGGGGCTGTTCGTCCTGATGTGGATCGAGGCGTCGGGGATCCGCGACCTGAAACACACGGGTCGGGCGTTGATCCCGCTGTTCGTGTTTCTCGTGCTGATCGTGCGGGAGGGGCTGGAGACGCGGGATGCGGATGAACAGATCGCCGAGGCCATTCACGAGGAACGCGGCGAATCCCGGCGCATGGTGCTGGCGGAGCTGGGGTGGTTGCTGCCGGCGGTGGCGGGCGGG
>CAZNQN010000386.1:2844-3105 GCA_964574925.1 uncultured Phycisphaeraceae bacterium
CCATGACGACGGGGAGGCGCCGGACCACGACGACGGCGGTGGCGGGCGGGGCGATCGGATGGTGGTTGATGACCCGCTTGCCCTCGGTGTCGGGAAGCCTGTCGCGGGCTTTGCACACCTCCGTGAGCGTTCCGGGCATCGACCTGCTGCGGCACTGGACGCCGCAATGGGGGTTCGCCACGGCCGCCACGGGGTTCATCATCGGGGGCGGCGTGGGATGGGCAATCCGCATCGTCTTCACGCTGCTGTTCGGGAAGGAGG
>CAZNQN010000387.1:0-3103 GCA_964574925.1 uncultured Phycisphaeraceae bacterium
GTACACAGCCACCACCATGAACCGAGCCGCGACCGCCAAACCGAGCCGCGACCGCCTGCCTGTGCGTTGCACGCAGACAGGTGAGGGAGCGGAAAAGAAAAGCGAACGGCGAATAGCGAATTGAACGGCGCCGCGACCGCCAAACAGAGCCGCGACCGTGAGGGAGCGGGAAGGCGAACTGCGAATTGGGAATGGCGAATGAACGGAGCCGGCGCCGCCGGAAGAAAGGGGGTGCTCGAACCGTGATTCATCCCGCTCATCGCTTCGTTTTTCCCCGCGGGACTTTCGTCGTCGTGTCCCGAGCCGCGGGCTTTAGCCCGCGCGATGTTTTCGATGCGCGATCCGTCTTCAACAGGAAACCAACCGGCGCACAGGTACGAAGAAACGGTATGATACGGGAAAAGGCGGCGAACGTGCCACGACCGATGAGCGAGACCGTGTAAACCGATGTTCCACTTCCGCATTCTGCTGACCGCTTTGAAGGGTTTGCGACAGAACACCGTGCGCTCGATGCTGGCGACGCTGGGCGTCATCATCGGCGTGGGCGCGGTGGTGGCGGCCGTCTCCATCCTCCAGGGGGCCCAGCGCAGCGTGCTGGAGCGGTTCGAGGGGCTCGGCGCCGATCAGGTCATCGTCTTCAACGGCAACGAGCGGCGGCAGCACCGCGTCTCCCAGACGCTTTCTCTTCTGCCCGAAGACGCCCGCCGCATCGAGCGGGAAAACGAGGGCTTGATCATCGCCACCTCGCCCCAGTATCAGGACATCGCCCAGATCAAGTACCGCGAACGCAACACGGTCGCCAACATCCTGGGCACGACCGAGGCCTACAGCGAGATCAACAACTATCACGTCCGCGCGGGACGCTTCCTGACGCGGGAGGACGTCCGCGGCAGCGCGATGGTCTGCGTGCTGGGGCACAAGGTCGCCCGCGACCTGTTCGGCGGTCGTTCCGGCGTCGGCAAGAGCGTCAAGATCAACGGCAAAAGCTTCATCGTCGTGGGCTTCATGGAGGTCGACCGGCAGGTGATCGTGCCGTTGCCCACGGCCATGGCGCGGATGTTCGGCCAGCGCTACCTGACGATGCTGGTCGCCCAGTGCGTCAGCGTCGACAAGCTGCCCGTCTGCATCGAGCGGGTCAAGCAGACGCTCCGCGCCTCCCACCGCATCCGCGCCGGTGACAGCGACGATTTCACCGTCTTCACCCAGGAACAGGTGAAGCGCAACTTCGCCCAGATCGCCATGATCTTCGCCGTCGTCCTCTACAGCATCGCCGGCATCTCCATGATCGTCGGCGCCATCGGCATCATGAACATCATGCTGGTCTCCGTCACCGAGCGGACGCGGGAGATCGGCGTCCGCATCGCCGTCGGCGCCCGCCGACTGGACATCCTCGAACAGTTCCTCATCGAGGCGAGCACCATCAGCGTCTTCGGCGGTCTGCTGGGCGTCGTCGCCGGCTGGGCCATCGCCAACTTCCTCGGCGAGTTCACCCAGGTGCTGGAAGTCTACACCCCGCCGATGATCATGGTGCTGGCGCTGGGGATGGCCGGTCTGGTCGGCATCCTCAGCGGCATCTACCCCGCCGTCCGCGCCGCCCGTCTCGACCCCGTCCAGGCCCTGCGCTTCGAATAGACGATCGGCGGGAAAAGCGATGAGTCGCGGAAGGACGGCGGTTTTCGTCCTTCAGGACGCGTGCATCGAGCATCGATCGTTTCACGGTTCCGAGCCGCGGACTGGAAGCCCGCTCGATGGATCGCTACTCCATGCGCCTCCGATGAAGGAACGACCGGTCCGTGATTTCGAGTGATGCGTCAGGCGCCCGCGCGGTCGAGCCCTCCTCTATCCGCATCCGACAGCGAAATGCCCCTCAGGATTCTTGAGATTCTCTCCCAGCCGATGGCGGAAACCGCACAAACCGAGGGAGAAAACCGCAGCGACCGCGGTGCGTCGCTGCGCAGGAAAACCGCCCCGGAGGGCATGGAGCACCGTCCGGGGCGGATCGCTTGCTCGTGGACCGTCGGGCGGTCCCGTTGCTACGGGGCCACGATCTCGATCGTATCCGTCGCTTCCGCGAGGAAACCGGCCGACCCGAACACCTGCACCGTCACCTGGATCGGGCCCGTCGGAGCGGTCGAACTGATACTGAGGACACCGGTGCTCTGATCCACCGTGACGCCCTGCGGCGTCTGCCCGTCGCCCGCGACCGCCACCAGGTACACGAGATCGAACGTTCCCGGAGCCTCGGTCACGGTCAGGATCGGGTTGCCGGTATCCGCATTCGTGTCGTCGTCGAGGTCCAGCGAACCGCCCTGCGCGATGGACGCCGGCAGGTCGAAGCTGATCGCCGCCACCTGGATCTGGATCTGCACGCCGCGATTGGTGAAATCGCCCGCGCAGCTCGCGTTGTTCGGACACGAACCGGTCACGTCGAAGGTCAGCGTCGTCGTTGTCGAAACGTTGGGCGCCGTGAACGTGACGGATTGATCGTCGCCCGTCGGGGAGAGCGTCACGCATACGCTGTTGGGGTCGCTTGGGTTACAACCGGTTTGTACCCACGTTGTCGTGCACTCGTCGGGAAACGTGCCGGCGATGTCCAGCGTGACGGTTTCTCCCGGCGTTGTCGAGCCGCTGGTGACGGCGGCCGGACGCACCGTGACGGTCACGGTGGCCGTTCCGTCCGAGTTCGTCGGCGGGTTGCTGCCCGTCGCCTGGAAGACGAACTGCGCCGCGGCGTCCACCACGGGAACGGTGAACGTCATGGTTCCGTTGCCGTTGTCCGTGAAGCTCGCGTTCGGGCCGCTAATCTGCGTCCATGTAAAAGTTGCTCCCGGCGCGTTGCTGGAGCTGGCCGTGAAGGTCAGCGCCTCGCACGGGAAGGCGCTGGTATCGCCGGGCGTGATGGTCACCTGAACCGGGTCGGGCGTGCCGCCTCCTCCGCCGCCGCTGTCATCGTCGCAGGCGTCGGGGATGCCGTCCCCGTCGCTGTCGATGTTGTCGTCCCCGCTGTCGCAGATGTCGCATACGTCCCCGTTGCCGTCGCCGTCGGTATCCGCCTGATCGGCGTTGGCCTTGTCCGGGCAGTTGTCGCAGGCGTCCTCCGTCC
>CAZNQN010000388.1:0-3096 GCA_964574925.1 uncultured Phycisphaeraceae bacterium
CGCATCGCGCCGGAGATCGCCCGTCACGGATGCGGGGCGTCCACCTTCTCGAACTTCTGGGCGTACAAGGTGGAGGCGTATCACGCGATTCCCTACAACGCGGCCCTGATGACGCGGCACGGGATCAACGTCTCCATCAACTCCGACTCCCCCAACACCATCCGCTATTTCGGGCAGGAGGCGGCCAAGTGCATCAAATGGGGCGGGTTGAGCGAGAACGAGGCCCTGCGTCTGGTCACCATCAACCCCGCGATGCAGCTCCAGATCGACCACCGGATCGGCAGTCTGGAAGTGGGCAAGGACGGGGACGTGGCTATCTTCAACGGCCATCCGCTCAACACTTTCAGCAAATGCATCATGACGTTGATCGACGGGGAGGTGTATTTCGAGGACGACCGCCCGGACCCGGTGGAACCGTGCGCCACGCTGCCGATTCCTGCAAATGTAGATCGCACCATCCCCAAGACGCCACATCGTGCCTATGCCATCGTGGGGGCGACGATCCACCCGGTCAGCGGACCGGTGATCGAGCACGGCACCGTGGTCATCGTGGAAGACCGGATCCACGCCGTCGGACCGGACGTGCCGGTCCCGCCGGGAGCAGGCGTGATCCGCGGGGAAGGGTTGCACGTCTATCCCGGTCTGATCGACGCGGGGAGCACGCTGGGACTGGCGGAGATCGGGGCGCTGCCGCAGACGCGCGACAACCGGGACATCGCCACCTTCGCGCCGCATCTGCGTGCCCGCAGCGCGATCCATTCGCACAGCGAGCACATCCGCATCGCCCGCACGGTGGGCATCACGACCGCGCTCACGAAACCCTCCGGCTCCCGCATCGCCGGACAAAGCGCGATCATCCACCTCGACGGGTGGACGGCCGACGAGATGGCGGTGGTGGACGCGTACGGCCTGCACATGACGGTCCCCTCGCTGCCCGCCCGCCTGCCCGACGATCGGAAGCGGCGGGAGAAGATGAAGAAGGACCAGGAAAAAGCGATGGACGAGCTGGAGAAGTTCCTCGCGCGGGCCAAGCATTACGCCAGAGTCAAGAAGCTGGCGGAGCGCAATCCGGACATCCACTATGAGCGGGACGTTCGTTTGGAGGCGATGGTTCCCTATGTCCGGGGCGGGAAGCCGGTCGTCTTCAACGCCCACAGCTACAAACACATTCTCGACACGATCGAGTTCGCCGAAAAGCACGGGCTGCGATGCGTCATCAGCGGCGGGACAGGCGCCTGGAAGCTGGCCAAGATGCTGGCGGAGAAGGACGTCCCCGTCATTCTCGGCACGCCGCTGCGTTACCCCTGGGGAGAGTTCGAACCCTGGGACGCGGTGTATCGCTGTGCGGCTGTGCTGGACAAAGCCGGCGTGCGCTTCTGTTTCGCTTCGGAAAGCGCCGCAGGAGCGTACAACCTGCCGATCGAGGCCGGGATGGCCGTCGCTCACGGGCTTCCGCGCGAGCGGGCGGAATATGCCCTGACGCTGGGGGCGGCCCGCATCCTGGGCATCGATGACCGCGTCGGCTCGATCGAACCGGGCAAGATCGCCGACCTCGTCGTCACCACCGACACGCCGTTGCAGACGGTCAGCCAGGTGACGCACCTGTTCATCGCCGGGCGTCCCGTGGAACTGACCAGCATGCACACGGAGGAGTATGAAAAGTTCAAGAACCGTCCCGAACCGGTTCTGCCGCCCCTGCGGGAGCTGGTCGGTCCGCCGAACCTGACGGCCGGGGCGAAGGGAACAACGACGGATCGGCACGCCCGACAACGACGTGAAAGGAAGCGAAACGGCCCGCGAAGTCTTTCCGCCGCTGCGGGCTTGAAACCCGCGCGAAGCGCCGTTTTCGCCTCCGGATCCGACGGCACGTGACCCGTCCGCAATTCGGAAAAGTGTCCTGATCGGGAACTCTGCCTCGCCTCCGGCGTCCAATCAGTTGGAACCGAACCGGAGGCGAAATGATGATCTTCCGCCTGTTGAGAGGGTGCATTTCCGTTCTTTTTCTGATCAGTGTCCTGATCGCCTTGGTAACGGCACCGCGTGGCACCATGTTGGACTGGAGAAAAAGCATACCGCCGGGTCCCGAACACTGGTGGGTTTTTGTACAGAACCGGAATCTTTTGATTGGGTTGGCGAGCGGGAGGCTATGTGCAACGGGGAGAATTACGAATCACATTCCCCTCCTGAAAGTGTGTAGTGTGAACATCACTCGGTATCAAGGTGCTAGCCAAGTATACGTAACGGTAGCTGCTCCCGCTTGGCTGCCAACACTTCCGACCGGTCTGGCGTACGGTTTGCTCTGGATCGTGGATTATCGTCGTCGGCGGATTCGGCAACGTGGCCGGTGCCGGCAGTGTGGCTATAATCTGAGAGGATTGACCGAGCCGCGTTGCCCGGAGTGCGGCACGCCGTTCGATTCGTCATTGGTCCAGACGGGAGAGATGACCCGGAGCCCGTGTCCGACAGCGCCTTTCGCATCATCGACGCCAACGTCAACCGCGCCCGCGAGGCCCTGCGGGTGATGGAGGAGTACGCGCGGTTCGTGCTCGACGACGCCTGCCTGACCGAGGCGCTCAAGCAGGCCCGCCACGAACTGACCGACGCGATCCGGTCTTTCAACAAGGGCGAAGGAACCGCGTCCGACGCCGGATCAGGCCCCGAATCGCTCGTTCGTTCCCGCGATACCGAGGGCGACATCGGTCGAACGATCACCGCCGGCTCGGAGTACGATCGTGCGGATCCTGACGCCGTCGCCCTGGCCGCGGGCAAGCGGCTCAGTGAGGCCCTTCGCGTCATCGAGGAATACGGCAAGACGTCGGATGCTGCTTTCGCAAGCCGCATCGAGCGACTTCGCTACCGCGGCTACGAGCTGGAGCGCCGGCTGGCGCTGACGGTCTCTGCCCGCCGCCGATTCGCTCAGATCCGGCTGTACGTCATCATCACCGAGTCCCTTTGCCGGGGAGACTGGCTGGCAACGGCGGAGGCGGCACTTCGCGGCGGGGCCGGCTGTCTTCAGCTCCGGGAGAAGAACTTCTCCGATCGCGCCCTGCTTCAGCGGGCGAAGGCGCTGGCCGCCCTCTGCGGGCGGTATAAGGC
>CAZNQN010000389.1:0-2100 GCA_964574925.1 uncultured Phycisphaeraceae bacterium
CCGCAGCGGAACAGGATCGGGCCGCTCCACCTTCCGCAGATCGTTTTCGGTCAGTGCCATCCCCTCCGGAAGACGAACCGTCAGCGTGATCGGTTCGGTAGAGAGCGTGCGTTCCGTGTCGTCGGGATGCTGCGGCGGGGCGGTGCTTTCGCTCCCGCTTGCTTCGGTCGCCTGGTCTTCGGGAAGGGGCAGCAGGTACGACACCTCCGCTGCGGGCAGCTCCGTCTCCCCGGGTACCAGGAACGTCACCTCGTATTCATAGCGCCAGCGCAAGCGGCCGTTGTCGGCCGGAACGGCTTCCACCTTGTTTCGGAGGACGGCCCGGTACTGATACCGCCGGTCGCCTTCCCCCAGCCGGTCCGCATAGTCGGGGGGCAGCACCGTGACGCCCGCGTCCGCCAGGATGTCGAGACGCACCGTGCCCGTTTCGCCCGCGGTGGGATCCTTCGGCTGCACCTGGAGGGTGACGGCGACGGCCTCATCCTTCGCCTGCCGCGTGACGGCGGGCGCCGTCGTCTGCTCCCTCTGTTTGCATCCCGTCGGTCCGACGGCGGCGAGGCACCCTCCGACGAGCAGACACGCGACGCGCCGATTCGAACGGAGGCGGTTTCCCCAAACCGGCCGGTGGGGCCGGCGGGCGTTCGGCCTTTTTGTGTCGGACCCGTTCGCCATCAGCGGCGTCGCTCCCGTTTGCGGAAGAAGCGGACCAGCGGATCGACGTAGGATTGATCGGTGCGGATATCGATGACTTCCGTGTCCATCCTGCGGAACAGCGCGTCCCGTCTCTCCTGCATGTCCCGCACGGTCGCTTCGTACGCTTCCCGAACGTGCCGACTGCGGGTGTCGACCAGCAGCCGCTCACCCGTCTCGGCATCTTCCAGACAGACGAACCCCGCGTCCGGCCAGGCAAGCTCGCGCGGATCGGTGATGATGATCGGCACCAGATCGTGCCGCCGCCGCGCGATCCGCAGCGCCGATTCGTACCCCTCCGCCAGAAAGTCCGAGACCAGAAAGCAGACCGTCTTGCGGGTGGTGACCCGGCTGAGGAACTCCACCGCCGCGGGAATGTCCGTGCCGTGTCCTTCCGGCTGGTGATAGAGCAGCTCCCGCACGATGCGCAGCACGTGCTGGGTGCCCTTTTTCGGAGGGACGTATTTCTCCACGCGGTCGGTAAAGAGGATCAACCCGACCTTGTCGTTGCTGCGGATGGCGGAAAAGGCCAGCACGGCGCAGAGCTCGGCCGCGACGTCCAGCTTGAATTGCCGCGTGCTGCCGAAAAAGCCCGAGCGGCTCACGTCCACCACCAGCATCACCGTCAGCTCGCGTTCCTCGCGGAACTTCTTGACGAACGGTTCGCCGTAGCGGGCGGAGACGTTCCAGTCGATCAGCCGCACGTCGTCGCCGATCTGATAGGGGGTGACCTCCTCGAACTCCATGCCCCGTCCGCGGAAGGCGGAGTGGTACTGTCCGGCGAACAGGTCGTTGACCACCCGCGAGGTGCGGATCTGGATCTGGCGGACCTTCCTGAGCAGTTCCGCGGGGATCATCGGTTACGGGACCGGAACATGGTCGAGCACCGTCCGCACCACGTCCTCCGACGTCTTTTCCTCCGCCTCCGCTTCGTAGGTGAGGATGATCCGGTGGCGCAGCACGTCCGGTGCGATGCTCTTGACGTCCTGCGGCGTGACGTAACCCCGCCCGGCGAGAAACGCCGACGCCTTCGCGCCCACGGTCAGCGCCAGCGTCGCCCGCGGCGAGGCACCGAACTCGATCCATTCCGCAATCGCCAGGTCGAAGCGCTTCGGGTCGCGGGTGGCGATCACCAGATCCACGATGTAGTCCTTGATCTTTTCGTCGATGTAGATTTCGTCCACCACCTCCCGCGCGCGGGCGATGTCCGCCGGTTGCAGGACCGGGTCGATGTCCAGGTGCGGCGAGGTCCGCGCCATGCGGTCGAGGATGCGCCGCTCCTCCTCCGGCGAGGGATAATCCACCAGCAGCTTGAGCATGAAGCGGTCGATCTGCGCTTCGGGCAGCGGATAGGTACCTTCCTGCTCGATGGGGTTCTGCGTCGCCAGCACGAGAAACGGGTCGTCCAGG
>CAZNQN010000389.1:2110-3077 GCA_964574925.1 uncultured Phycisphaeraceae bacterium
GGATTGCACCTTGGCCGGCGCCCGGTTGATCTCGTCGGCGAGGATGATGTTGGCGAAGATGGGGCCCTTCTGAACGACGAAGGCGCCGTCGTTGGGTCGGAAGATGAGCGTGCCGATCAGGTCCGCCGGCAACAGGTCGGGCGTGAACTGGAGACGCTGAAAGGTCGTGTCGATGCCGCGGGCGAGGCACGCGACGGCGGTGGTCTTCGCCAGTCCCGGTACGCCCTCGATCAGCAGGTGCCCGTTGGAGAGCAACCCGATCAGCATCCGGTGCAACAGATCGTCCTGCCCCACGATCACCCGGTGCATCTGATCCAGCAAGCGGCGGAAGGGTTCGCTGGTCTCCGACACGCGGGCACCGATCTGCTTGACGTCCAGCTCCGATGTTACCATCTCGTTGCGCTCCACGGGGTCGCTTTGATCCTTTCCGGCCGCGGACGGACCGTTGCGCAAGGCAAAATCTTGCCCGGTCCGTGTGCCGACGGCGTGTCGCCGTGCCGTTCAGGCAAAACGGCGCGAATGTACTCCCCCCATAACATCGACGCAACCGCACACGGACCCCTGTCGAAATGTGCGACCTTGCCCGTGGGTGCCCGTTGGCTCGACGTGCGAACGCCGCGCGGGCGCGGCGCTCAGGAATCGGCGGATGATCGCGCGCTGCGCAGGGCGCTGCGGATTTCGTTGAGCAACTGGTCGACCTTGAAGGGTTTGAACAGCACGGCCGACAGCCCCTCCCGTCGGGCGCGGATGATCGAGTGGTTCGGATCGTACCCGAACCCCGTGGTGAGAATGACGGGGATGTCGGGGTTGGTTTCCTTGGCGGCGGCGAAGACTTCGTACCCGTTGCGGTGGGGCATCTTGATGTCGCTGAGCACCAGGTCGAAGGCCTGTTGGCTGATGGCCTCCACGGCGGCGGCGCCGTCCTCGGCCGCGTCCCGGTGCGGGCGGCGAAAACGGGGATGCTCGC
>CAZNQN010000390.1:0-3063 GCA_964574925.1 uncultured Phycisphaeraceae bacterium
CCCGCATGGCGGCCGTGTGCGCCTTGACGGCCACCTCGGCGGCGAAGCGCATGGCCGACAGCTCGTGGTCGTCCTTGATCAGTCGCTGGTCGATGATGGGCTGGATGTCGTCGGGAGAGGCCGGTTCCAGTTCCAGCCGCCGGACCCACTCCATCGTCGGCGGGCAGGGCGGAGCGAGATAGGCGGCGCGACGCCCCTTCACCCGCTCGTCCAGTCGATCGGGGGTGAGGAAGTTGCGTTGGGCCATGCCGGACGCCTCGGCCAAAGCACTGTCCGACGGCACGTCGCCGATCCAGACGATCTCCTCGAAGTCGATGCGGCGGCGGATCAGCAGACAACCGTCGTCTCCGTCACTGCCCGGTTCGATAAGCAAGGCGGCGCCGGGAACGGGCGGCCCGCCGAAATAGAGATAGTTGCTTGCGGCGCGGAAGGGATAGGTGTTGGTCGCGTACTGGCGCGCGCGGGGCTCACCGGCGAACAGCACCAGGGGACGCGAAAGCGAAGCCGCCAGCTTCGCCCGCCGGGCGCGGTAGACCTCCGCCGGAGCCGTCATGGAAACGGAAGCGGTCATTGGACCTCGATTCTATCGCCGCCCCCGGGTCCGTCCAGCGGACCGACCGAGCCGGTTCCGTTTCGTTTCCGGCAAACCGCCGACGGCGCACGCCCGGCAAGAGCGCCGTGCCGGGGTCGCTCATCCCGTGGTCGCGGAGATTGACCGAGTCCCTCTCTCATACCGGCGCCGTTTGCCGCCCGCGATGCCCTTCCCGTCCGGTGAACGCGCCCTTTGGCCTTTTCGGGCCGATCCGTTTCACATGGATCAAAACCGTGGTCGGGATCCGGCGACGAACAATCCGTCGAAGGTTCACGCGTCGGCGAAGCCGTCCGGGTGCGCGCGGTGCCAGTTCCAGGCCGTCTCGATGATGCGGCGGATGTCGGTGTATTTCGGTTCCCAGTTCAGCTCCGTGCGGACCTTGGTGGGATCGGCGTAGAGCTGGGGCGGATCGCCGGGACGGCGGGGGGCGGGAGCGGCCGGGATCTTGTGCCCCGTCACGGCGCGGGCCGCCTCGATCACCTCCTTGACGCTCGCCCCCATGCCCGTCCCCACGTTGTAGAAACGGAACGCGCCTTCGGTGGAGGATTCCAGCACGAGGCGGTGGACCGTCGCCAGATCTTCCACGTGGATGTAGTCGCGCACGCAGGTGCCGTCCGGGGTGGGATAATCGACGCCGAAGATGCGCAGATCGTCTCGCTTCCCGAGCGCCACCTGGAGCACGCGGGGGATCAGGTGCGATTCCGGGTCGTGGTCCTCGCCGATGGAACCGTCGGAAGCCGCCCCGGCGGCGTTGAAATACCGCAACGCCGTCGCCCCCAGCGACCACGCCGCGGCGCTGTCCCGCAACAGCCATTCGATCGCCAGCTTCGTCCGCCCGTACGGATTGATCGGCTGCTGGGGCATGGTCTCGGTGATGGGCACCGACGGCGGTACGCCGTAAGTCGCACAGGTGGAACTGAAGACCAAGTGGCGGACGCCCGTCTCCCGCATCGCCTCCAGCAGGTTCAAGGTGTTGGCCACGTTGTTGCGGTAGTAGAAAAGCGGCTTGCGGACCGATTCGCCGACCTCGGCCGAGGCGGCGAAATGCATGACGGCCTCGATGCTTCGCTCGGAGAGCAAGTCCGCAAGCGGCGCGCGTTCCGACAGGTCGCCCACGATCAGGTCCGCCCGCGGATCGACGGCCCCGCGATGCCCGGTGGAAAGGTTGTCGAAGACGACGACGTCGTGCCCGGCGTCGCACAGGGTCCGCACGCAGTGGCTTCCCACGTATCCCGCCCCGCCGGTGACGAAGACGTTCAATCGAGTTCCTCCATCATTTCCGTGACGACATCCGCCAGGCGCGAGACGCTCATCACGGCCGAGCGGGCGACGATGAGACGGCGGCGGTTGACGGAGATGCCGCAGGCGCGGGCCTCGGCCAGGTAGCGCTCCTTGTGGGCGTGACCGTCGCGGCAGTCGTGCAGGTCGGCGTCGGCGAGCACGAACGTCTCGGCGGTGATATCGACGAGCTTGCCGATGTAGACGATCGGCGTGGCCGTATCGAGCACCACCTGTTCATTCAACATGGATACGAGCGGATCCTGCATGAGCGTGATCGTATTGTCCCGCCCGCCGAGGGCGGAATCAAGAGCGTTGCCGGCATCACCCGTGCGTCCTCGCTTCAGGTGTCGGAAGGGGCGGCTTCCTCCACGTCGATGAGGTGTTCGCGGACGGGATCGAGTTGGAGGTATCCCTTGAGCCAGTAGACACCGAGATAAAAGGGGATCGTGTCGAGGGCGGCGATGACGAGCTTGAACAGGTAATTGCTGCCGATCAGGGCGAGCATGGCGTGGAGGCTCTTTTCGCCGCTGATGAAATCCCGCCAGAAGACGATGGTGATCACGGCGGTGGCGTCCACGAGCTGCGAAATCATGGTGGAGCCGTTGTTGCGCAGCCATAGGTGTTTGCCCCGCGTCAGCCGCTTCCAGAAATGAAAGAGGAAGACGTCGCAGAACTGGGCGGCGAGGTAGGCGATCATCGACGCCAGCACCGCCCCCCGCGTGCAGCGATACACGATCTCGAACGTGTCGATCTGCGTGACCGGCGGGCCGCCGAAAAGGGCGACGGGCCGCGCCAGCGCCAGCGTCTGCCACGGCGGCGGCGTCCAGGATCCTTCCGGCTGCCAGGAAGGGCGGAGAGATTCGTCCAATCCGGGCAGTTGATGCCCCAGCCACAGGAACGTCAGCACCAGCACGTTGAGCAGAAAACCTACCCAGACGACGAAGTTGGCGCGCCGCCGCCCGTAGAACTCGCTGATGAAGTCGGTGCACAGGAAGGTGAGCGGATAGGGCAGCACGCCGACCGCCAGCGCGAGCGGTCCGATGTGCACGAACCGCGTGATGCCCAGGATGTTGAGCATCGTCATCGCGCCCAGGAAGATGCCGGCGAAGACGAGAAAGACCCGTTCCCGTCGTTCGTGCAGTTCCGGGGTCACGGTGACCGCTGGTGTCGTTGCGTTCGTCATGCGAGAA
>CAZNQN010000391.1:0-3052 GCA_964574925.1 uncultured Phycisphaeraceae bacterium
TTGCCCTTGCCCCTGCCCTTGCCCTCCCTGTTACGCTGGCCGGGTGACTACCTACGAAATAAAATCGCCCCCGAGGGAAAACGCACCGGAGGGGCGGGCGTCCCCGCCCGCCCTTGCACCCGCAGGTTGGAGAACCTGCGTTCCATCCAACGCCACACCTTCCCGCCCCCACGGTTGACCCGAGCCGAAAAAACGCCGATCCTTCAGCCGAACTCCAATGTCGTTCGTTCATCTCCACAGCCACCTGACAGGCTCTCTCTCGGACTCGATCCTCGACACCGAAGAAGTCCTGGAGTGGGCCGCACGCCATCGCGCACCCGCGCACGCCGTCACGGACCACGGAGCTCTTACGGCCTTGTATCCCTTTCTCCTCCAGACAGCGGACGCGAAGTTGAAGCCTCTGCTCGGATGCGAATTCTATTTCGATGCGCGGCTCGACAGAGACAACGCCGGTCCCGCTGCGAACCCTCCGCTCCGAACGCATCTCGTCCTCTTGGCTCGGGACCTCACCGGATTCCGGAATCTGGTTCGCCTCAACAACCTTGCTTGGAGGAAGAACTTCCTTCCGCCACGGTATCCGCTCGTCGATTGGAGTATGCTCGAACGCTTCAGCCGGGGCCTCATCTGCACGACCGCCTGCATCGGCGGTCCGATCGCGACGCATCTGAGGGCGGACCGCTGCCACGCGGCTGAAAGGACCTTCCAGCGGCTTCGCGAGATCTTCGGGGAGCGGTTGTATCTCGAGTTCTCCGGCCATCCGCTGAAGGAACAGCCCGCCGTGAATCGCGCCCTGGCGGCCCTGGGCCAACGCACGGGGGCACGCTGCATTCTGACGAACGACTGCCATTACGCCAGACCCGAAGATTGGTTCGTCCACAATGTCTACATCAAGACGCGGGAGAAGATCCCATCGCGATTCGCCTACTCCGCGGCTTGCTTCGACCTCAAGTCGCCCGAAGAGATGCGCGCGCTGGGCTTTCCCGAGAGGTATTCCGCGGAAACACTGGCGCTGGCCTCCACCTGCAACGCCGCCGGCCCTCTCCGCGCAAGGATCGCGAAGGGTCTCCCTCCCGGCGGAAAAGACCGATCTCTGCCTCCGATGAAACGCGTTCCGATCACGCCGTACACCGCGGTCGCCGATGTCTGCCGCGTCCACGGCATACCGCCGGAACTCTTCGAGCCGGTCGCGCGGAAGGCGCTCGAGGCCGCTTCGCTTCCGGACGCCGCGCGCCGCTTCAAGATCGTCCGATCCTTCTCCCGGCGGCATACCGAGCTCTGGCGCGCCGCCCTGCGCCTCGAGGGGATGACACGGTATGTGGAGCCCGATTTCGACCACCGCGTCGAGGTCTCCGCCGCGCTGCTTTCCTATCTTCCCATCCGTCGTATCGGCCGCGACATCGTCCTCGATCTCGACACCAAGACGATGCGCGCTCTGGGGGTCCCGGTCCGGAAGAGCCGCCCCGGCGAACGCCGGGAACTCGCCGCCTCGGAGCACTTCCACAACGGATTGCGCGCGTGGTGGCACGACGATTTCGAAACCGCGGTCCGGTGCTTCGAGAAGGCCGTCGCGGGCGAAGCCCCGGCCGAGTGGTCCATCAAACTGGCGGACTGCCTCGCCGCCCTCGGAAAACGAGCCGCCGCCCGGAACGTCCTCTACGACGCCGTCGAACATCTCGCGCCCGATGAGGCGGTCTTCGCTTCCGCGCTCCGGAAGAGGATCGAGGGACTGGAGGAATCGCACACCAAAAGCACCGGTGGCCGCGCACGAGCGAAGGAATTCCGGGCCGAGGTCCTACCGCTTCCCGACGTTGCTCTGCTGTCGTTGAAAGGCCGAATGCGCCTCGAGGATGTTCCGAAGGTGACGCGGATGGTGGAACGGTTCCTCGAGGACGACGTAGCGGCGCTTGCCGTCGAGACCGACGCCGCGGTGAGAAACTCGCCGCTCTTCATCCCGCTCCTGACCGGGCTTCACACTTTCTACCACAGGATCGGCGGAGTGATCGTTCGCATCGAGAGACGGCGTTCGGAACCGGTTACGCCCTGGTGTCCGCGCTTCACCAGCGTCTCCGAATTCACGAAAGACTATTACGGGGGTCGGCGGGAAGAATATCCGCTGGCCCCGCGAATGGATCACCGCCGAACGGCGCGGCTCCAGGACCTCGATCTCGAGATCCGAACGACCTCCTGCCTGCCCGGCGGCGCCGCCGCCGTCCGCGAGGGGCGTCTCGTCGCCGCGGACGGTTCGTCTGTCACGATCCGCTCTCCCAAACCCTACGGATACGGAAATATGGTGATCATCGCCCCGACGCGCGGCCCGGAATTCTGCCTCGTCGGGATGGTCGAACGCCGCGCGGGCACCCGGAACACGATCCGGCTCAACGCATTGACCCCGAAATACCAGCGGCGGTATCGGAACTGGCTGCGGCGGCGTTCCGGTGATCAGTTCCGGTGATCAGTTGATTCCCTCCGAACGGGGTCGTGGTTGAAGCGCCTGGAAGGATTCGGGAGAGTCGGAAGATCCCCCGATCAATCCGCCGATGTATTTCTCCGCTCCGTCGGCCTGAAACAGAATGTGCCTCTCGAGCATTTCCGCTTTCTTCATCCCCCACTTCCTCTCCATTTCATGAGCCGGAGTATGCGAAATGTTGAAGGCTGCGAGTTGCGTCTTCTCATCTTTAATCCTGGCATTGCCCCTAGCGCGTTTTTCTCCATGGATCACCTCCCTATCCTCCCCAACCGCCAGGCGCTTTCGATGTCGCGGCGCAGCGCGGGATCGAATCCCCGCGCCAACCGGGCCAGGATCCGTTCCGAGCCGGTCGTACGCCGGCACCGTCCCGTCCCGGCCACCCCGGCCGCCTTGACCGCCGTAGCTGCGCCGGCCGCCTCGTCGGCGCCGGCCCCGGCCGACGCCGACGAGGTCGCCGAGTTTGCCGCCGCAACAGCCCCCATCGCCCCCGCTCCGGCCGACGCTGACGCCGCCCGCGGCACCCGCGTCTCGGACCGCCCCTTCCACGCCCATGTCAGAGGCAAGACCGTCAGCAGGTTGCGTTCG
>CAZNQN010000392.1:0-3034 GCA_964574925.1 uncultured Phycisphaeraceae bacterium
CGTCCACGCTGATCATGGACCGCCAGGACGGGGCGCCGGCGGGGATCCTGACGGGGTATTCGGTCGAGCCGGACGGCACGGTGCGGGTGAGCTACTCCAACCAGTTGACGCAGGTGATCGGGCAGGTGGCGCTGGCGACGTTCGCCAACGACGAGGGGCTGATCGCGCTGAGCGGCAACCGGTACGTGGAGGGGCCGGACTCCGGGGCGGCGTCGGTGGTGGCGCCGCGGACGGGGCGGGCGGGTTCGATCCGCTCCGGGGCGCTGGAGGAGAGCAACGTGGAGATTTCGCGGGAGTTCATCAACCTGATCGCGGCGTCCACGGGGATTTCGTCGGCGAGCCGGGTGGTGCGGGTGGCGGACGAGCTGTTGCAGGAGCTGCTGCTGATCGCACGGTAGGCGCTGGTGATGCCGCGATGAAAGCAAGCGTGCAGAGACGATGATCACGATCACACGGCTGGACAAGCGGGTGGTGGTGCTGAACGCCGACCTGATCAAGATGATCGAGGCCACCCCGGACACGATCATCACGCTGATCAACGGGGACACGGTGATCGTGCGGGAGTCGGTGGAGGAAGTGGTGCGGCGGGCGACCGAGTACCAGCGGCAGATCCGCGGGTTCCAGGTCGTGTGAGGAGCGAGAGGCGGCGGGCGGCGGTCCGCGTTATCGGGCGGGGCGCGGCGGCGGGCGTAGACCCTAACGATCGCACGCCGGGGCGACGATAGGGAAGGTGGGTGCGCGGTGCGCGCAAACCTTAAGAGGTGACGGAGAGCCATGGACATTGCCACGGTGATCGGGCTGGTGACGGGGACGGGACTGGTCCTGTGGGCCATCCTGGGGAAGTCCGATCTGGGGGCGTTCATCGACGGGGGATCGGTGGCGATCGTGGTGGGGGGGTCGATCAGCGCTGCGCTGATCAGCTTTCCGATCGGGCACATGCTGGGCGTGGCGAAGGTGGTGAAGAACTGCTTCTTCCGCAAGGCGCGGAACCCGGCGGAGCTGATCACGGAGCTGGTCAAGTACGCGGAGATCGCGCGGCGGGACGGCATTCTGGCACTGGAGAACGTCACGGACCAGATCCAGGATCCGTTCCTGGTGTCGGGGATCCAGATGGCCGTCGACGGGACCGATCCGGAGCTGATCCAGGCGATCATGACCAGCGACATGGAGGCGACGGAGGCGCGGCACGCGGAGGGCAAGGCGTTGTTCGACAACATCGGCAAGTTCGCGCCGGCGTTCGGGATGATCGGGACGCTGGTGGGGCTGGTGATCATGCTTCAGAACATGAACGATCCGTCGAAGATCGGTCCGGCGATGGCGGTGGCGCTGCTGACGACGCTGTACGGATCGCTGATGGCGAACCTGGTGGCGTTGCCGATGGCGGAGAAGCTGGGGCTTCGCAGCCGGGAGGAGCTGCTGCTCAAGCAGATCATCATCAAAGGGGTGATGGCGATCCAGGCGGGCGACAACCCGCGGATCGTGGAGCAGAAGCTGCGCACCTTCCTGCCGACGCGACTGCGACAGGGCGAGGGGGAACGGAAGGCGGCGTAGAGCGGGAAAGCGCGGACCATGGCCAAACAGGAACAACCCGAAGGCGCTCCGGAATGGATGGTGACGTATGGCGACGCCATGACGCTGCTGCTGTGCTTTTTCGTCATCCTCGTTTCCATGAGCGAGATCAAGAAGAACGAGCGGTTCCAGGAGGTGGTGGAATCGCTGCGGCGGGCGTTCGGCGGGTACAAGGGGGCGGTCGGCGCGGTGCCCATCCAGAACGTTTCGACCAATACGCTGATCTCCAAGCTGCTGGAGCTGGAGGTGCCCATCGTCCTGAAACACAAAGGGGACGCGGACGAGGAGGGGATCCACGGGCGGGAGTTTCGGGTGACGAACGTGCGCGACGGGTTGGAGGTGGTGGTCGGGGGGCGGATCACGTTCGACCGGTTCAGCGCGGTGCTCAAACCGAGGGGACGGACGCTGATCGCGCAGACGGCGGAACGATTGCGGGGGTACAACACGAAGATCCTGATCCGCGGACATGCCACGCGCGAGCCGTTGCCGGAGGATTCGCTCTACAAGGACGCACGGGACCTTTCGTATGCACGGGCGAAAGCGGTGGCGGACGAACTGATCCGCCACGGCGTCCGTCCGATCCGATTGGTGCTGGTGGCGGTGGGGGACACGGAGCCGCTGGTGCGGCAGGCGTACACGGAACAGCGCCGGGCGCTGAACCGGCGGGTGGAGATCCTGGTCACGGAGGAGTTGATCGACGACTACGCGGGCCGTGCGCCGCGTGATGCCGCAGAGGAACCGTCGAATGGCCGATGACAAGAATCCCGCACCGGAAAGCCCCGCGAAGAAGGGCAAGGGGAAGCTGATGCCGCTGCTGGTGGTGGGCGGCATGATGCTGGCGGAGGGGGTGGGGGTGTTCTTTCTGGCCAAGGCGCTGAGTCCGACGCCGGTGCCGGCGCTGGGAGCGGGGTTGGATCTGTCGGGAGAGAAGCCGGAAGACGAGGAGGGGCTGCGGGAGGTGGAGCTGGGCGAATGCCGTCCGAGCAACAACCTCGCGGGGAAGTTCGTGATCTTTCAGGTTCGCGTTTCAGTGCTGGTAGCGGCGGAGGATTTCGAGCGTGTCAAGGAACTGGCGAAAGCGCGAGAGGCGCGGATCAAGGATCGTATCAATGCTGTGATCCGCAGCTCGGAACCGAAGGATTTCGACGAGCCGGATTTCGCCACCATCAAGCGGCGTCTGAAGAAGGAACTGGACGTAATCTTCGGCGACGAGACGCTGATCCGCGAAGTGCTCATTCCCGAACTGCTGCAATCGACGCCGGGGGTTTGAGTGGGGTTCGCTGGACGGATCGCCCGATAAGAACGGGTAGCCCGGTGGAGGCGGGCTGATTCCCAAGGAAGGACGGAAACCCGTGGTGGACGAATCCTCGCCGAGTTTCGAGGACGGGCAGCCGGCGGAGCCGACGCCCGATTCCGGTGAGCCGTCGATCAACCAGGACGACATCGACGCGCTGCTGGCGGAGCA
>CAZNQN010000393.1:0-3027 GCA_964574925.1 uncultured Phycisphaeraceae bacterium
AAGGTGGCGATGGCTGTTTCAGGCATTCGCCGTATGTTGGCACGGTGCTTGCAAGTACTGCTTTTCCGGACGGCCGAACAAAGCCGTAACCGAAGGAGAGGGAAAACCGGAATGCACCGAACGGTTGCAGAAGCGGCAGCCGAGAATATAAACGACGCCGACGTTTCGGGACCGATCCTCCTCCAGACGATCATGACGACTGCCACGACCAGCACGCACGCTCCGGCTTCCGCGGGATGGCGGTCCGGCCTGCGGCCGCGATGGATCGCGCGGGGATTCTGGTGCGCGATGCTGGCGATGCACGTCCCGGCGCTGTGGCACGCCGCCGGTCGGGTCTTCACCGAAACGCCCGCGCTGGAATCGGTGCTGACCGCGCTTCTTCTCGCGGTGACGGTCCTGTTCTTCGTGTTGAAGGTGCTGGGGTTCCGCTTCCTGCGACATCATCCGGACAAGCAGACCATCGTGGCCGCGTGCGTGATCGTGGCCCTGTTGCACGTGCGTCTGTTTCGACCGAATGACGCTCCGGCGTTCGTGGTGGAATACACCACGGCCGTGGCGACGATCTCCTGGATCCTGCCCCGCTCTCCGCTTCTTACGCGGCGGCGGACGGGGGAATCGTCCGACCGCGCCGCGCGGGCGAAACATCTCCCCGCGTTGCGTCCTTTCCCGCACATCGCCTGGCTGGACGTGTTCCGTCCGCACTGCTGGACGGGCGCGTACCGTCTGTTCATCCTCCGCGCTCCGCCCGCGTAGTCCCTCCGCGCGCAAGCTGCGCGCCGTGTCTTTTTACCATCGGTCATCCGAACGCGATCTCAACCGACACGGGAGCCGCCGATCTCCTTCGGCGGCCCGGACGAGGACTCCAACAGGGAGGAGCACACCATGTGTGACGACGGGAATCCGTCGGTTCGTGGGGAGACGGAGCCGTCCCCGCAAGAGGCAGCGACGCGCCGGGCGGTGCTGCTGATCAATCTCGGCACGCCGGACGCCCCCACGGTACCGGCCGTTCGACAATACTTGCGACAGTTTCTTTCCGATCCGGAAGTCATCCGTCTTCCGAAGACGTGCGGATTCCTCCAGAAACCGCTGGGGCGGATGCTGGCGCGGTTCTGCGCGCGGAGGAGTGCGGCCATGTACCGCCGCATCTGGTCGGAGCGGGGTTCGCCGCTTCGTTGCCTGGCGGACGATCAGGTGCGGGCGTTGCAGGCGGTGATGCCGCGCGGGTGGCACGTGTTCGGGGCGATGCGATACGGTCAGCCGTCCATCCCCTCGACGCTTCGCCGCATCGTGCAACTGGGCATCGAGGAGTTGATCGTGGTGCCCATGTATCCGCAGTACAGCGGTCCGACGACGGGGACGGCGCTGCGGGAGGTGCACGACTTCCTGATGAGCACGCCGCATTCGCTCCAGGTGACGGTGCGCAACTGCTGGTTCGACGATCACGGGTACATCACCGCCCAGGCGCGACTGCTGCGCGAATACGCCCGCGCGCACGGTCTGGACCCGAGGGAAACGTTCCTGCTTTTTTCCACGCACGGGTTGCCCGCCTCGTACATCCGCCGGGGCGATCCCTATGCCGAGCAGGTGACGCGGACGGTGTCGCTGGTGACGCAGCAGATGGGCTGGCCCGGCGAGCGAAGCGGGTTGTCCTATCAGAGCCGTTTCGGTCCGACTCGCTGGCTCCAACCTTACACCGACGAGTTCTTGAAGGAACTCCTCGATGCCGGGGAACGACGGATCCTGGTGTGTCCGATCAGCTTCACCACCGATTGCCTGGAGACGCTGGAGGAGATCGACGGTCAGTACCGGGAGCTGGTCGAGGCGGGCGGCGGCGAGCTGTATCTCGCCCCCGCGTTGAACACGTTTCCGCCGTTCATCCGGGCGCTGAAAGAGATCGCGCTTCGCGGTCCGCGCCCGATGCGAAAGGTGGGCGAGACGGTGAGCGCGCACCGCGACCACGTGCGTCCGCGGTCGTTGCGGCTGCCGGAGGCGGTGGACGCGCTGGAGATGGTGGGGCTTTCGATTCCGGGCGCACTGCCGGACCGCTCCGCCGACTCCGCGCGGGAGGCGACGGAAGCCGACCTGCGGGCGGTGAAGCGATCGGCGTGCGAGATGCCCGACGTGCTGGGAAACGTGTGCTCCGTGCCCGGCGTACGGGAAGCGTTCCTGTGGAACACCTGCCACCGGTTCGAGTGCTATTTGTCGATGGAGGAGAACCTCAAAGAGAACGAACGCGAAACGTCCGTGGGCGCCGTGCGACGACTCCTGTTCGAGCAACGGGGGGTCGATCCGTCGCTGGTCCGCCGGCTCGGCCGGTGGGAGGCGCTTTCGCACATGGTGCGGACGGCGGCCGGCTTCCACAGCGTGCTGCCCGGTGAGCAGGATGTGCTCGATCAACTGCGGGCGGCGTTGCGACTGGCCCGCTGCGCGGAAAGCGCCGGCGCGCGGCTGACGCTTCTGGCACAGCGGACGGTCGAGCTGGTGGAGCGGCTTCGGGAAGAAACGCCATGGGGCGCGTATGCCCCGGACTATGCAGAGGTGGTTTTGAGGCGGGTGGCGGAAGCGGCGTCGCTGGATCTGCCCGCGTGCCGTGTGGTGGTGATCGGCGGTTCGACGACCTCGGCCGGGGTGCTCCGCGTTCTGCGAGAGGCGTTCGACGTGCCCGGCCCGCACCTGACGTTGTTCTATCGCGGGCATCGCAACGGCGGACACCTGAGCCTGCTGCGCAAGGCGCTGGGAACCGGTCGGCGGGTGCGCGTGCAGACGTACCGCGAGCGCAGCGTGCGGGAAGCGATCGCCGCGGCGGATGTGGTCATCTTCGGCGTCGACCGCAGCGAACCGATCCTCGACGGGGAGACGATGGCGGAAATCGAGCGCGACGGGCGCGGCCCGCTGGTTGTCGTGGACTTCAACACCTTCGGCTCCACGCGCGGAATCGACGCGATGCCGGGCGTGCGGGTGTTCGGGCCTCGACGCCTGGAGCAGGAAGCGGCCGCCTATTCCACCGACCTCTGCGCGTCGGAATCG
>CAZNQN010000394.1:0-3022 GCA_964574925.1 uncultured Phycisphaeraceae bacterium
CGCACCAGGGACACGAACGTCCATGGGTTCGCCGAACGAGTTTTGAAACACTTCCCAAGCATTCCCGACGATGGTGGACCGATCCTTTTCGTGTCGGAGCCGCGTGGCGTCCCGTCGGATCGCACGGGCGTCGAGCCGGCCGCTTAGGACCCGAAAACGAGAAACACTCTAACCGGCGTGTTCCGGGCCGGATTTTTTCGGCGGGCGTTTCCGCCAGAATGGATACATGGCGCCGCAGACGGCGAGCAACAACGCCGTGTACAGAGCGTCGCGCGGATTGTGGCGGACGATGTTGACGGCCAGGGCGACCTGAATCGCGATCACCGCCAGCGCCATGAGCCTCCCCATCGGACAGCGGAAATAGTCTTCCGCCTCCCGCCGGTCGCGGAGACGGAAGATGATCAGACTGCCGTAGGCAAGCCCGAACAGTACCGCGGAGGCAAGATAGTAGATCTCCAGCGCCTCGGTGAAATTGCGGTTCAACACCAGCACGGTGGAGAACCCGCCCACGGTGACCAGCGCCGGGACCGGCGCCTGCCCTTCGGACATCCGGCCCAGAAAGCGGAACGTCAGTCCGTCCCGCGCCTGGGCGAAGGTGACGCGGATGGTCGCCAGCACCGTCGATGAGAGGGAGCCGAGACAGACGAGCATGGCCACGATGAGCATGATCCGTCGCCCGTTTTCCCCGAACAGGCGAAGCATGGCCTCGCCGGGCACGGAGGACAGCCCGGCCATCTCCGCCGGTGGAACGACACGCAGCAGCGCGACGTTGACGAGGACGTACAGGGCGATCAGGGCGAGCGTCGAGCCGATGACGGCGATGGGCAGCGCGCGGCGGACGTCCCGGATCTCCTCGGCGAGCTTCACGGCGTCCGTCGTCCCGTTGTAGGTCCACATCACCGGCAGGGCGGCGGTGAGGATCGCGGCCAGTCCCGGCATCTTCTCGAACGATCCCCGGGCAGCGCCGACCGCCGCCTCCGTTCCCGTATGCTCCAATCCGATGAGGACGATGCCCAGCAACGCGGCGATCTTCGCGCCCGTTAGCAGGTTCTGCGCGACGGCGCCTGTTTTGAGACCCGCGGCATTGACGGCTGTGACGCCCGCCAGCGCGGCGACCGCCAGATACCCGGACCAGACCGGCGGAAGTCGCCACAGCTCCCGACCGAAGTCGCCGAACGCCAGGGCGATGGCCGCCGCGCCCCCGCCGATGATGAAGACGGTGTACGCCCACCCGAAGAAAAAGGCCACGAAATCGCCGTAGGCTTCGCGCAGGAAGACGTATTCCCCGCCGGCGCGGGGGAAACGGGTGGCCAGCTCCGCCGTCACCAGTCCTTGCAGCAACACGACAACGCCGCCCAGCACCCAGGCGAGGAGGATCCATCCGGTGGCGGGGACCGCAGCCGCCACCTCGCCGGGCGTGCGGAAAATGCCCGATCCGATGGCAACACCCATGCCGAGCAGCAGGGCGGTGGGCGTGCCGAGCAAACGACGCAGCGGGCGCGATGCGGGAACGGTCATGGTTCGTTTCGTTTCCTGGACTCCGGAATCGGGCGACGGAGGAACGCGCCGCTTCGTTTGAACGACCGTCGCCCGCGTCGTACGATACCTGCGGCATCGCCCGAATGCACGAAAACGGCGGCATTGCCGGGGTTCAGAATGATACATCCACGGTGCAGGTTGGATAGGCAGCGGCGGTTCGATCACGGCCGGTGGCTCGGCTGCGTGGCCGTCGCTGCGAGTGCGATATGGCTGGGCGGCGGGTGCGGCGAAAAAAACGCGCCGACATCCCAACCGGAGACACCCTCCGCAGCGGGCCCGTCGAAAGCGGGGACCGGATCGGTTTCCCCGTCCGCATCGGCTCGTCGCGGCACAGGCGGACCTGCGCGGCGGGAAACGGATGGAAAGCGGTGGGCGATGATCAAGCGGGCGCGGGCGCTGGTGAAGGCGAATCGACCGGCTGAGGCGTGCGCCGTATACGAAACGTGGCTGACGGATCATAAGGACGACGTGCAGACCGCCAACGCGCTGGCCATGCTGTACATGCGGATGCAACGGTTCCAGGAAGCGGGGCGTCTGCTGGTGGAGGCCATGAATATCAATCCGGATTATTACCTGACGAGGGTCAACCTGGCCGCCGTTTTCTATGAAGCATCCCTGATGAAGGATTCCCTGGAACAGGCGGAAGCGGCGGTCCGCCTCGCGCCGGAGGAGCCGGAAGCGCGGTATGCGCGTGCGCTGGGACTGGCCGCCATGGACCGGGTCGACGAGGCGATCAAGGACCTGGATGTTGCCCTGGCCAAGAAACCGAACGAGCCGCGGTACCTGGAAGCGAAGTGCAAAATGCTCGTCTTTTCGCATTCCTGGAAGGATGCGGAGACGGTCTGTCGGGCGCTCCTGCGGGTGGAACCGTCCAATGCGGCGGGGCATTACAACCTGGGGTTGGCCCTGGTGGAGCTTCAGCAACGCGAGGAGGCGATGCGCGAAGTCGAACGGGCGGTCTCGCTCGATCCGTCCAACAAGGAATACCGAACAAAGCTCGAAAACCTCCGCCGACGACAGGCCGGAAACAAGGCGTCCGCGCCGTCCGCGACTTCGCCCTCGACGCCGAAACAGCCGTAACGCCGAACCGTTTCGACGGTAGCCGGAATCCGTTCGGCCTCCTCGCGCGTTCGGTTGCCTCGAATGGGTTTTCCATCGTTGCAGGCGAATGGATGGACGACGCCGACCGCGAAATCGAATCCTCTCCTCCCATGGGGCGCTTCTGGATCGGCGTCGTGCTGGGACCGCTGCTTTCCCTCATTGTTTTCCTTGTCCTCTCTCGCCACGCCGTAGAGAGCGAAACCGCGACGGCTCTTTCGTTCGAAGGTCGCGTCGTCGCCTCGGTCGCCGTTTTGATGGCCGTGCTCTGGATCACGGAAGCGATCCCCATCCCCGCCACGTCCTTGATCCCGGTGGCGCTGTTTCCGCCGCTGACGGGCGGTCGGATTTCCATTCGGACGGCCGCGGCGCCGTATGCCCATGA
>CAZNQN010000395.1:0-3019 GCA_964574925.1 uncultured Phycisphaeraceae bacterium
TTGTGGCTCTCCATGCCCAAGTACGGCACGCTGGCGACGATCGGGTTCTTCGCCTCGCTGGGGTTGCCGGGGCTGTGCGGCTTCATCGGAGAGGTCTGGGTGGTGCTGGGGACGTTTCGGGCGATGAACAAGTTCGCCTGGGCAGCGCCGATGGCGATCATCGCCGCCTCGGCGGTCATCCTCACGGCCGGGTACATCCTCTGGCTGATCCGCCGCGTCTACCTGGGCAAGGAAAAGGAAGAATACGCAGGCTTCCCCGACGCCACGCCGCGGGAGACATTCATCCTGGTTCCGCTGGCGGTGCTCTGCATCGTCCTGGGGATCTTCCCCTCGCAGACGGTGTTTTCATTCACGAACGGGACGCTGGATCTGATGCTGGAACACCTCTCACGGTTCGTGACGATGGTGGGGTAGAAGCGCGTGGAGCAAGGCGTGCAGGACATGATGAGCCTTTTCGCCCAAACCGGTCCGTGGACGGGCATCGACGTCGGCGAGCAGTTGTTCTACTTCTCGCCGCTGCTGATCCTGCTGGTGACGATGCTGGCAATCGTCGCCTGTCCGATCGTGCTGGGACGCGGGCCGAAGATCGCCGCGACGCTGGCGGGACTGGGCACGCTGGCGGCCCTTCTGACCGCATGGCGGGTGTCGGGTTCCCTCCCGCCGGGCGGGATGAGTGGATTGTCGCCGGAGGCGGGGTCGGGCATCCTGATCGCCGATCACCTCTCCCTGTGGTTCCAGGTGGTGCTGCTGGTGTTCCTGGCCGGGGTGATGTGGCTCTGGTGGACAGGCGGCGCGGAGCGGGAACGCAACGCGCCGGAATTCTTCATCCTGCTTCTGGGCAGCGCGCTGGGCATGGCGTTGATGGCGGCCACGCAGAACCTGCTGATGATCGTGGTGGCGATCGAGACGGCGTCGCTGCCCAGTTACGCCATCGTCGGCTTCGACAAACAGGACCGCAAGGGAGCGGAAGCGTCGCTGAAATACATGGTGTTCGGGGCGGTGTGTGCGGCCATCATGCTCTACGGGGCGAGCCTGCTGTACGGGCTGGTGGGCAGCCTCAACGCCGCCGACGTCGCCGCCTACACCGTGCGGGAACTGCCCGTCGGATCGGGTCGCATCGTGCTGACGCTGGGGCTGCTCTGCTTCCTGGTCGGGATCGCGTTCAAGATATCGGCCGTTCCCTTCCACTTCTGGTGTCCGGACGCCTTCGAGGGGGCGCGGGTGGAAGTGACGACGTGGCTGAGCGTGGCGAGCAAGGCGGCCGGTCTGGTGCTGCTGGGACGACTGGCAATGCTGCTGACGGCGGCCGTTCCCGTCCCCGTGGAGGTGCAATACCTGGCGCCGGTGGCGTGGGTGCTGGGCGTTCTCGCCGTGGTGACGTGCACGGTGGGCAACCTGGCCGCCTACATGCAAAACAGCGTCAAGCGCCTGCTGGCGTACTCCTCCATCGCCCATGCGGGTTACATGCTGATGGCGCTGGCGGTCTTCGTGCACCCGTCCCTGCCGGGGCATGAAGCCGGCATGACCGCCCTGCTGTTCTACGTGGTCGTGTATTTGTTCATGAACCTCGGCGCCTTCGGCGTCACGGCGCTGGTCTCGTGGGAGACGGGCTCGGACGACATCGGCTCGTTTACGGGCCTGATGCGGCGCGCGCCCTGGCTGGCCGTGCCGATGGTGATCTGTCTGGTATCGCTGATCGGGATTCCGCCGCTGGCGGGTTTCCTGGGGAAGTGGTGGGTGCTGGTGGCGCTGGGCGGGATGTACCAGTCGCCGGGCGGCGGGGGCGTGTGGACGTTGAGCACGCTCGGATGGGTATTGGTGCTGGCGATGCTGCTCAACACCGTCCTCAGCGTCTATTACTACATGCGGATCGTGGTGCGGATGACCATCCGCGACGAAGGGGCGCGGGCGTTCGCTCCCCCGATCGGCGGCACGGTGCTGGTCAACCTCTGCGCCGTCGCCCTCGTGGCGCTGTTCTTTTTCGGAATGCCGGTCAAAAACCTGGCGAACCGCTTCTCCCGGGACATCTACGGGGTGACGGCATCGAGCGTGGAGGGATCGGACTCCCTGGCGGGCGTCCGGCCATAAGCGGTCCTTCTTTCCGGGAGCCGGTGGACATGACGAACAACACGGCGTCGATCGCGGTGCTCAACGCCCTGATCCGGGCGGAACGGGCGGGGATCGGTCCGCGGCTGCTCGAAGCCGGCGTCTTCGTGGAGGACCGTTCGGAGAAGGTCTACGCGCTGGCCGACCGCCTGGCGAAGGCGGCGGAGGAGCACGTGGCCGAGCTGTCCCGGCTGGTGATGGAACGCGGGCAGACGCCGCCCGCCCACGCGGTGGACCTTCGCCTTGCGGACCTGCACTTCCAGGAGGTCGGACACCTGCTGCCGCGGATCATCGCGGAGGAAGAGCAGCTCATCCGCAAGTACGACGTGGCACTGACCCGGCTGAAGGACGATCCGGACGCGGTCGCCGTGGTCACACGTCTCCGCGACCGCCACCGGACGCTGCTCGAAGAAGCGCGGAAACTCGCTTCGCCCGACACGGTCGCAGCCTGAGCCGCCCCTTGTCGCCGACGCGGACTCCGTGCGGCACGCGCGCTTCTGGGCGGGCTTCTTCCAGAACCGCCACCGCCTGTCTGAGCCTGTCTGCGTGCGACGCACAGGCAGACGCTGTCCGCAGGCAGGCGAGGGAGCGGTCCTGTTCGTCGCCGGTCTTCTTTGGCCGTCGGGAAGAGCGTGATCGGAACCGATTCGAAAGAGGCTTGGAGAGCGAGGGGAAACCGGCATGATTCGCTTGGCCGTGGCGGGCGCATCGGGACGCACCGGGCGATGCGTGCTCGCGCGGGCACTCGCCGATCCGCGGTTCGAGGTGGTGGCGGCGCTGACCACGAAGGATGATCCGGCTGTTGGTCAGCGCGTAGGGGGAACGGAGCGCTCCGTCGTGCTGACCGACCGCCTCGACGTGCCCTGCGATCTGCTGATCGACTTCACGACGCCGGCTGGCACGATGGCCTGGC
>CAZNQN010000396.1:0-3013 GCA_964574925.1 uncultured Phycisphaeraceae bacterium
CGGGTGTTCGAGGCGGGGGCGCAGGTGAACCCGCAGGCGCTGAAGGAGCGTGGTCTGGTTCGCAACCTGAACCGTCCGGTGAAGATTCTGGGCAACGGGTCGCTGAGCAAAAAGCTGCATGTCGAGGCGGCCAAGTTCAGCAAGTCGGCGGAGGAGAAGATCCGGGCCGCCGGCGGCGAGGTGAAGATCGCATAGCGACACGGAGGAACGGTTCCCGCCCCGGTCCGGTGCGGGACGAATCGCATGTTTTCGACGTTTCTGAACATTTTCAAGATTCCGGAGCTGCGGAACAAGCTCCTGTTCACCGTCGGGATGCTGGTGATCTATCGGATTGGATACCACATTCCGGTGCCGGGGGTGGACCAGGCGCGGATGGCGGCCGGGCTGGGCGGTGCCGGCGGCGGACTGGGCAACCTGTTCGAGTATTTCCAGTTGTTCACCGGCGGCAACCTCCGGCAGAGCACCATCTTCGGACTGGGCATCATGCCGTACATCTCCGCCTCGATCATCTTCCAGTTGCTGGTGACCGTGGTGCCTGCCCTGGAGAAGCTCTACCAGGAAGGCGACACCGGTCGGCGTAAGATCCAGGAGTATACGCGCTACGCGACGGTGGCGCTGTGTCTGATCAACGCCGGCATGTGGATGAAGTACCTGGCCGCCCAGGGCTTTCTGTTTCCGCATTACGAGGGCAGTTTCCTGGGCATGTCGTTCACCTACGGGTTGATGGCGCTGCTGATCCTGACCACGGGAACGATCTTCCTGATGTGGGTGGGAGAGCAGATCGACGAGTACGGCATCGGCAACGGGATTTCGCTGATCATCATGGCCGGGATCGTGGTCCGCATGCCCGCG
Source organism: uncultured Phycisphaeraceae bacterium (assembly GCA_964574925.1). Taxonomy (GTDB): domain Bacteria; phylum Planctomycetota; class Phycisphaerae; order UBA1845; family UBA1845; genus CAZNQN01. Next base: position 853 of record CAZNQN010000396.1, read on the forward strand.
GCGGTGATGAACGTGATCACGAACACCGCGTGGACGGGGCGCGCCGCGCCGGGGCAGATGGACGTGCCCAAGGTGGCGCTGCTGGTGGTGCTGTTCGTCTGCGTCGTGGCGGGGGCGATCCTCATCACGCAGGGGCAGCGGCGGATTCCGATCCAGCAGGCCAAGCAGACGCGAGGCCGGCGGGTCTACGGCGGACAGCGACATTACCTGCCGCTTCAGGTCAACCACGGCGGCGTGATGCCGATCATCTTCGCCAGCTCGATGATGATCTTTCCGGGGTTGATCTTCGGGGCGGCGGCGAGCTACTGGCCGAACGCCTTCTGGCGCTTCTGGGCGGATGCCTTCCGGGCGGGCGAGTACGTCTATATCGTGTGTGAAATCGCGGCGATCTACTTTTTCGCCTATTTCTGGACGACCGTGCAGTTCCGTCCCAAGGAGATGGCCAACAACCTGCGCGACTACGGAAGTTTCATTCCCGGTCTGCGCCCGGGCAAGCGGACGGCGGATTATCTCGAACGGGTCATGGGGCGGATCACCTATGTCGGCGCCGGGTTCCTGGCGGTCATCGCCATCATCCCGACGCTGGTCGCCCAGTGGCTCCAGATTCCGTTCATGGTGTCCGCGTTCCTGGGCGGCACGGGGTTGCTGATCGTGGTGAGCGTGACGCTGGACCTGGTGCAACGGATCGAGGCCAACCTCATCATGCGGAACTATCAAGGCTTCCTGGGTTCGGAAGGTCCGATCAAAGGCGGCGGCGGGCGGATCTAGGCGGAGGGGCACCGCCGGTGTCCGTCCGCAGGCGGCCACGCCCCGGCGGCGGCATGGAACGAATCGAGTGTATCAGGTGCAACACCGTCACGGCATCATCCTCAAGAGCGACCGGGAGATCGAGTTGATGCGGCGAGCCGGTCGGGTCGTCCACCGCGTCCATGCGCGGGTGCGTGAGCTGGCCCGGCCGGGGATCACGACGGGAGAGCTGAACGAAGCCGCGGAGGCGGTCATCGAGGAGGCGGGCGGAACGGCCCTCTTCAGGGGCGTCACCAACCCGCAGGCGAAGTATCCGTTCCCGGCGGCGCTGTGCACCAGCGTCAACGAGGAGCTGGTGCACGGCATCCCCGGCGATCGGCGGTTGCAGGAAGGCGATCTGCTCAGCGTGGACTGCGGCGTGCGACTGGCGGGCTACTGCGGCGATGCGGCCATAACCGTGCCGATCGGATCGGTCTCGGAGGAGGCGCGTCGCCTGTTGGAGACGACCCGGCGGGCGCTGGAGGTGGCGATCGCCGAGATCCGGCCGGGGCGGATGTGGAGCGAGGTGGCCCGCGCCATCCAGGATGTCGTGGAACGCGAGGGGTTTTCGGTGGTGCGGGATTTCGTCGGACACGGCATCGGGCGACAGATGCACGAGGAGCCCAAGGTGCCCAACTTCTGGGATCCGAACAGTCGGGCGATGGATTTCGAACTGGTGCCGCGCATGGTGCTGGCCATCGAGCCGATGGTCAACGCCGGTTCGCACCGCGTGCGGTACGGCGACGCGGACGGCTGGGTGGTGGTGACGCAGGACCGGTCCCTGGCGGCGCACTTCGAGCACACCGTGGCTGTGCGGGACGACGGTGCCGACGTACTGACCGACGGGCGGTGAGGCGTTTCGCCCGCGGCGGCGGAAAAAGGTGAAAGGACGGAGGCGATGAAGGTTCGATCGAGCGTGAAACGGATCTGCGAGAACTGCAAGATCGTCAAGCGCAAGGGCGTGGTGCGGGTGATCTGTCGCAATCCGCGTCACAAGCAGCGGCAAGGATGATAAGGGAGGACGGATCATGCCGCGTGTAGCGGGTGTAGATATTCCCGGCAAGAAGCGGATCGAGTTCGCCCTGCGATACATCTACGGCATCGGGCCCAAGACCGCGCTGGACATCCTGAAAGAGGCGCAGGTGGATGTGGGCATCAAGGCGGACGACCTGTCCGAGGAGCAGATCGCCCGCATCGCTTCGGTGATCGACCGCAATTACCAGGTCGAGGGGCAGTTGCGGCGGATGGTGCAGTCCAACATCGCCCGCCTGCGCGACATCAAGTGCTATCGTGGCATCCGGCACCGGTTGCATCTGCCCGTCCGAGGGCAGCGGACGCGGACCAATGCCCGCACGCGCAAGGGGCCGCGCAAGAC
>CAZNQN010000397.1:0-3008 GCA_964574925.1 uncultured Phycisphaeraceae bacterium
GGCGATCCGCTGGCGAACTTCTGGTCCGGCGTCACGGTCCTTGTCTCCTCCCTGCCCACGCCGCCTCTCGGCGCGTGCTGCACGGGGACGGCCTGCGCCGAGACGCCCCAGGCCGACTGCACCGGAACCTGGAACGGACCGTTCTCCAGTTGTACGCCCAACCCGTGCCAGACGGGCGCGTGCTGCGGCGGGATGAACTTCGGCGACTGTTCCGACACCACCGAGGCCGGCTGCGTCCGCGCCGGGGGGTTGTTCCAGCCGGGGCAGATTTGCGGTCTCGACACCTGCCCGAGCCAGTTCGCCGTCTACCGCAACGACCGCCCCTCGGCCGGCGTGTTCGCCCCCCCGCTGACCTTCGATCCGCTCATCGGAGACGACATCACTTTCGGCCCGGGCGTCCCCTGCGAGCTTTCCTCCATGACCGCCACCGTGCTGGGCTTCGCTTTTACGGGCCGGTATGACATCGCCCTCGAACTGTGGACGATCGACCCGACCAGCGGTCTGCCCCTCAGCCCCATCCCCGGCACCCGGCAAACGTTCACCAACATCGGTGACGGGGCGTTCCAGCGGCTGGTGGCCGGTCCCTATTCCGGCGTGATGTTGCCGGATGCCGTCTACATGGTGGTGTCGGTGACCGCCTCGCCGGGCGCGACCAACCTCAACGCCGGGTGGGTCATCGGTGGAACGGCCAGCATCGGTAGTACCATCGACGCCTTCGCCCTTCGCTCGGCGGGGGCATGGAGCGGGTTCGATTTCCAGGATCCGACGATCTGGGCGGGCTTCCAGGCGGAGGTAAGCTGCTACGGAACCCCCCCCACGGGCGCCTGCTGCAACGACGTGGCGGAAAGCTGCGTCGACGGGGTGACGCTCCAGCAGTGCGACGGACGATGGGTGCAGGACGCCACCTGCGCCAGCAATCCCTTCACACCGCCGTGCGGCTCCAGCGCCTGTTGCATCAGCTTCACCTGCCAGGACCGCACGCAGGCGGAATGTGCCGCCTTCGGCGGCGAGTTCGCCCCCGGTCTGTTCTGCGCCGACCTCGACCCGACCAACCCCTGCCCGCGGGCGGAATGCACCGGCGCCACGGGCGACTGCCTGCTCAACAACGGCACGCCGGGATGCGACAACAGTTTCTGCTGTGAGGCTGTCTGCCAGATCGATCCGATCTGCTGCACGGGTTCCTGGGACGCGCTGTGCGCCACCACCGCGGCCGGGCTGGCCGTCTGCAATCCCCCGCCCCCGGACGACGCCTGCACCAACGCCGTCGCCATCAGCGGCGAGGGAACCTTCCCCTTCGACAACACGTCCGCGACCACCGACGGTCTGCCGCACAACACCTGCGCCACTTCCCTCGGCGACGATACGCAGATCCGCAACGACGTGTGGCGCTGCTGGACCTCGCCCTGCGACGGTCCGGTCTATGTCCGCACCTGCGGCAACACGACCGTGGACACCAAGATGGCCGTCTATGAGGGCTGCGCCAACTGTCCGCCCAACGACCTGACCCTGCTGTTCTGCAACGACGACTTCTGCGGCTATGACCAGCCCGGCGGCACGCCGCTCCAGTCCCAGCTCGTTTTCAACGCCACCGCCGGACAGGACTACACCATCCGCATCGGGACGTTCCCCGGCGGCGGCGGTTTCGATCCCGCACCCGGCGGGGCGGGGGCGATCACCATCACCTGCGGACTGCCCGACGTCGGAACGTGTCCGGGCGCGGGCGATTGTTGCGACCCGGCCGGCACCGGGACCGTCAGTTGCACCGACGACACCTGCTGCCGCGCCGTCTGCGCCTGCGACGCCTTCTGCTGCGAGGTGGAATGGGACGCCGACTGCGCCACACACGGTTTCCAGGGTTCCGGATGCGGTGCCCTGGACATCTGCACCGTCGCCTGCGGAACGGGCGCGTGCCCGTCCGGGCCGGTCAATTTCCTCGACCCGCCGGCCGGCGTGATCGACGCCCGTCAGCCCTTCCCGCCCGATGACGCCGGCGCGCTCCAGGGCATCGACACGTTCCTGGTAGAGGCTCCCTCGGCCGATCCGTCCTGCTGGTCCCTTTGCGAGACGGCGTCGCCGGGCGGTCCCAACGATATCGCGGGCATCGTGGACAACGGGGACGGAACGATGACGATCAGCCTGTTGCGGCCGATCTCACCCAACGCCGTCACCGTGTTGACCTACACGGACGACGGGGGCGCGCCGTTCCGCGTCCGGTTCCACTCCCACCCCGGCAACGCCAGCGGCGACGGCATCGTGCTCTCCAACGACGTGACCGCCCTGATCGAACTGCTCAATGGAATAAGCACACCGACCTGGGGCATCTACAGCGAGGACATCGACCACAGCGGGGCGCTGGGCGCGGGCGATCTCGCCCGCCTGATCGACCTGCTCAACGGCGGCGGCGCCTATTCGCCGCAACTGGGCACCTTCCTGCCTTCCTGCGGCGCCTGCTGCCCGCGGTAGGAACGGGTCCCCGACGGTCGAACGCTCAATCGCGAGTCGTCCGACGAGCAGCCGCAAAGACCGTCCGCGTGCGACGCCTGCCCGGGCGCCGCGCGCGGACGGGCGGAGGAGCGGCTGATCCCCGGCCCACGACGCTCCGTTTTCTTTCATATTGACGCTTCGCCTCCCGAACGGGTAGACTCCCCGCTTTCCCGCGGCGGGAAGCCTCCCGGGCGCAGTGGGAGGGCGCGGCCCCGTCGCAGACGGTTCCCGAAACCCAGAACGAAACACCGATTGGGAGGTGCCTTCGATGAGCGGACGGCGGACGATGCAGTGGATGCGGTGGCTGGCCCCGGGCCTGATCCTGTTGCAACTGGGCAGTTGCACCTTCACGGAAATCAACGAGTTCGCGCAGACGGTGTTTTTGGGCATCTCCGCCGCCGGCGCCATCGCCATTCTCGAGAACATTTGACCCGTCCCCGATTTCGGGGATCGCTCTTCCGGGTGGAACCGCCGACGAACGGCCTGCCGGTGACAACCGCGTCCGCCGCGATGCGCTGACGGCA
>CAZNQN010000398.1:0-3006 GCA_964574925.1 uncultured Phycisphaeraceae bacterium
ACGTCAGCCCCCCGGCCAGGTGGATCAACAGATTCACGAGATGATAGCCGAAGGGGTTCTCCCCGTGTACGGCGTAATTGAGGGCGAAGGTGTAGTCCGTCACCGGTCGGCGGCGGGAAAGGGCTTCGTCGAGCGGCCAGATCGTGGAAAGCCGCCCGGCGCCGAGAATATGGTAACGATCATCGAACAGGAACGCGCCGCGGAAACTGCTGGCGTAGGCGACTGCACCTGCGCCCACCAACAGTCCGACGAGGATCCACCGCACTTTGCGGGCGGCGGGTTCGTCCTTTTCGTTCGCGCCGTTCACGTGGTCGATCGTCCGATCCTTCACTTTCTCCCGGATCGTGCAGTATGCTTGACGGGGTCTTGATCAACAAGGGCCGCCGCGCAGGCCAATTCAGCGGGGTGTTCGGGCGCTTCCGGGGAACGACGTGACGTGCGGCACGGGACGCAAGGAGGGCGGAACCCGCGACCCATAAAGGCGTGCAGGACCCTGCGGTTCAGGAACCGCCCGTTTCCGATTCCACAAGTTCGGCCAGCGCGCTGACCTGCTCTTCGAGGGCGTCGGTGGCCGGTTGTTTCCGCAGTCGCCGATCCGCCTCTCCGCCGCGATCGTCGCTCGCCCAGCCGCGGAGCTCCGACAGGCTGTGCCGGGCGCTGTGCAAAAGTTCCTGAAGCTGATCAGGTCCTAACCCGGGACGCCGCGCGGCGCCGCTCGTCTCCTCCGTCGTGGCGGCCGCCTCCGTCCGCAGAGGCGGCGACGTCGCGAGCGACGGATCGAGAGGGTGCATATTTCGGACGGATTCGATTTTCCGAAGCAGGTCCATCAGTTCCCGCCGCGCGTTTCGTGCGCGGTGTTCGGCCCGCGTGCACTCGGTGACGGCCGTTCGAGTCCGGTCGAGCAACAGGCGCAAATCGCGCACGACCGTTCGCACCGACGTGTGCAGCGTCCGCAGCTCGCTTTCGTGCCGCGTCACGTCGCGGGAGACGACCTGGAGCCGCGCCGCCGTCTTCTGCCCCTCCTCCACCAGAGGCCGAAGTGACGATTCCACACGGTGGACCACCCGTTGGTGGGATCCCACCCCCCGCAGCCACTCTTCCAGCCGGGCGAACCGACGCGCCAGTTCCTCGATCCGCCGTCCCACGTTCGTCGTCGTTGCCCTCGGCGCAGCCCGTACACCGGTCGGCCACGTCACGGATGGTCTGCGGGTAGCGTTGTCGCCGGGGTCCGCCGGTTCCGGCCTAGGTTCACGGGGTCGTGACTCATCGAGATCGGCCGACGCCTCCTCGTGTCCCGTTTCCATCTCCGGCGAAGCGGTCGACTCCGAGGGGGCGGCGAAGGGGCTTCCGATCGGGACGAGCGGACCTGTTCCCGCGCCCTCCCCGGGTTCGCCCGGCGCGGGCAGCATCATCTGACGGACGACCGAATCGACGAAGTCGCCGTTGATGGTCTTGCGATCGGCCGAGTACGCACTGAGCAGCACGTTGTCGCAGATCGTGTTGATCAGCCGCGGCAGCCCCCCCGAGGCGCGGTAGATGGCGTCCATCGCCCCTTCGTCGAAGATTTCGTCCGGTCGGTCGCACACGATCGTGAGACGGTGACGGATGTACCGCTCGGTGTAGATGCGGTCGAGGGCGGGCAGGTGATAGCGGCGGAACAGTCGCTGCCGGAGCTGACGAAGCTGCGGTGAAAGGAACATCTGCTGCAATTCGGGCTGGCCGACGATCACGATTTGCAGCAGCTTGGCATCGTCCGCCTCCAGGTTGCCGATCATGCGCAGTTGTTCGAACGCCGCCACGGGCAGGTTCTGCGCCTCGTCCAGCACCAGCACCACGGGCAGGTTCTGCGCGAACTGCGCCAGCAGGAAGTCGTGCAGGCGGCGGATCCGCTGCGTCGCGCTGGCATCCGGACGGGTGGACAGCTCGAACTCCGTACAGATCGACTCCATCAGATCCTGCGACGTGCTCACCGCGTGGTTGATCGTGGCGAAAGAGATGTGCGCCCCGAAGTGTCGCAGCATCATCCGCGTCAGCAGCGTCTTGCCCGTCCCCACCTCCCCCGTCAGCAGCACGAACCCCTTTCGCTCCTTGACGGCATACACCAGCGTGGCCAGCGCTTCTTCATGATCCGGCGTGGAGAAAAAGAAGCGCGGATCGGGCGTGTTGTTGAAGGGAAGCTCCCGGAATCCAAAAAACTCCGCGTACATGCTCGTCCTTTTTCCGAGGCGGCGGCTCGGCGCAAACGCCCACCCGCCGCGTACGTCCGAATATCGGCGGTTTCCCGGACCGCCTTGATCCCGGAGCCGAGACGGCCTTTCGTCCCCCCGCCGCCCGCGCCCGATCGCCCGGCGACCCGTTTTTCCGCCCCGAAACCGCCGGGGGCGATATTCAGTCGCCCCACCCGCCTCCCGATAAATCACCGGGAAATATGCGGACCCGCCCGCGAGCGGGAATCCGCCACGAACACGGCGACAACGATGCGCAACAAGATCAAGGGATCGTCCGACCAGGCCGCTCACGCACGCGACCCCGGGGCGCCGCACCGGGCTTCGAACGCCCGGAAACCGGCTTCACCCCACTCGTGCGCGCGTTGCTCCTCCTTCGGAGACGGACGGTCCAAAAACAGCGGACTTCCACGTTCGATCCTCCGTCGGCATTCGCGCAACGCCCTGCTTGCGGCAGGTGTGCTCGTCGCGTTCGGAGGAGGGTGTGCCGCCGGCGCCCGCCGCACCGACATGCTTCACTTCCTCAAGGAACATGAATACGAAGTGTCGGCCATCGAGTACCGCGTCGGCGTTCCCGATGCCATCGCCATCAGTGCCCCGCGCATCCTCGAGATCGACGGCGAGGTCCAGCGCATCCAGCCCGACGGCAAGATCAACCTTCGCCTGCTCGGCGAGGTGAAGATCGTCGGCATGACGGCCAAGGAGATTGCCGCCAAGCTCGAAGTGCTCCTGAGCCGCTACTATGTGGATCCCAAGGTCAGCGTCCGCGTCGTGGATTACG
>CAZNQN010000399.1:0-2985 GCA_964574925.1 uncultured Phycisphaeraceae bacterium
CGCCACGGCCGTCAGCAGACCGCTGTCGATTCCACCCGACAGGAAGCATCCGACGGGGACGTCCGATCGCAGCCGCAACCGTACCGATTCCCGCAACAGGTCGTCCGTCGTTTCGACGGCTTCCTCCCGGCGGAGACGCCGCTTCGGATATGGCTGGAGCCGCCAGTAGCGGAACGCGTGCGCGGGTCGCGCATTGCGGACGACGACCACTTCCGCCGGTCGGACCGATCGGATTTCGCGGTAGATGGTGGCCGGGGCGTGGATCGCTCCCCACGCGAGGTAGTCGGCGACCGCCTGCTCGTCCACGGAAAGCGGTTCATCCAGCGCCGCTTCGATGCCTTTGATTTCGGAGGCGAACAGGAAGCGACCGTTGCGATCGGCATAGTACAGCGGTTTCTTGCCCGCCCGGTCGCGGATCAGCAGCAGTTGTTCCCGCACGCCGTCCCACAGCGCCAGCGCGAACATGCCCCGCAGTCGCTCGATAAAGGCCGGGCCGTCCTCCTCGTACAGGTGGACGACCACTTCCGTATCGCTTCGGGTCCGGAAGCGGTGCCCGCGGGCGAGCAGTTCTTCCCGCAACTCCACGTGGTTGTAGATTTCGCCGTTGCCCGCGACGACGATCCGCCCGTCTTCGCCGACGATCGGTTGTCGACCGCCCTCCAGGTCGATCACGGAGAGGCGGCGGTGGACCAGACCGACGCCGCGCTCCCGGTCCAGCCATGTTCCCCCCTCATCCGGACCGCGGTGCCGCAGCGCCTCCGCCATCCGCGCCAGCCGCGACGGATCGAGCCGTCCCCACATCCCTGCGATGCCGCACATTCGATCAACCTGTTGCGTGGGTTTTCACGTCTGCGACCGATGGGAACCGTTTGTTAGAACTGCGAACGCAATACGCCTCGACTGAAAGACAGAGCCGCCGCCGCGGGTCGGATCGCTCCACCGGACGCCGGATGCCGGGATGCGTCTCCGGATCGCGCGGCGGGAGAGAAACGCATGCCCATGGCTTCAGCTTTTCCGCCCCGTCTCCGCCGGCTTCGAATAGTCGGGGACGACGTCCACCTCCCGCCCGCGGGCGTCTTCGCAGCGATACGCCACCTGGTCGGTGGTGAACCCCGCGTCTCCTCGAACGAGCAACGTCTTGCCCGTATCCGTCTCCAGTTTGTGCAGCGCCGTCCGTTTCTCGTTGAGCAGACGATAGGCGACCTCCGGCGAGACGGTGACGCTGACCGTCCGCACGTCCGGATGGTAGGCGGCCAGACGGATGATCCGCATCGCGTCCAGCGTCACGGAATCGACCGTCTTCATCTGTCCCGTCCCCCCGCAGTAGGGACAATCGTCGAAGATGTTGCGCTCCAGCGCCGGCCCGCGCCGCTGTCTCGTCATCTCGATCAGCCCGAACGCGCTCATCCGCAGGATCCGCGCCCGTTCCTTGTGTTTCTTGAGTGCGTCCCGCAGCGTGCGCTCCACGCCGCGGCGGTGCTTGTCCAACCGCATGTCGATGAAGTCGCAGACGATCAGCCCGCCCAGGTCGCGCAGCCGCAACTGGCGCGCGATCTCCTCGGCGGCCTCGATGTTGATCTTGTACGCCGCTTCCTCGGCATCGGTGCCCGGGCGGAACCGTCCGCTGTTGACGTCGATCGTCACCATCGCCTCCGTCTGGTCGATCACGATCGATCCGCCGGACGCCAGTGGCACGTGCCGCAGGTGGATCTTCTCGATTTCCGCCTCGATGCCGAACCGGTGGAACAACGGTTGCGGATCACGATACAACTGAATGTTGACCTTCGTCTTGGGCATCACGATCCGCAGAAACTCGCGCACCTTCCTCGCCGTCTCCTCGTCGTCCACGACGATGCGCGTGTAATCCGTCCCGTACACGTCGCGCAGCGTCCGCGTGACCAGATCGGATTCCTGATACAGCGCGGCCGGACTGGGCTGACTCTTGATCCGTTCCACCACCGCCTTCCACAGGCGGGTCAGGTAGTGCAGGTCGCGCTGGAGTTCGCGTTTCGTCCGGTCCACGCCCGCCGTTCGCACGATGAACCCCATCCCCGAGGGCAGGTCCAGGTCGCGAATGACCTGCCGCATCTTCTTCCGCGCTTCTTCGTCTTCGATCTTCCGCGACACGCCGTGCCGGTTCATCCCCGGCATCATCACCAGGAACCGCCCGGGAATCGAAAGATAGGTCGTCAGCGTCGGACCCTTGGTGCCCACCCCTTCCTTCGTCACCTGCACGATGACTTCCTGTCCCCGGCGGAAGCATTTCTGGATCGGCGGGCGACTGTGACGGGGGATCTTCTTGCCCACCTCCTCCGAACCTCCCTTGTGATTCGGGAAGTATTGCGGCTGCACGTCCGAGATGTGCAGGAACCCGTTCTGCGGCAGGCCGAAATCCACGAACGCCGCCTGGATGCTCGGCTCGATGTTGGTGATCCGCCCCTTGTAGATGTTGCCCACGTGGGATTGCGAAGCCGTCCGCTCGATGAACAGTTCTTCCAGCCGCCCGCGATCCAGCACGGCGATGCGGCACTCGTCGCCCACCGAGACGTTGATGAGCATCTCCCGACCCTGCGAACCGGGACCGGGCGGATCGACGGAGGCGAACTCCGTCTCCTCCCGCCGGGCTCGCCGCGATGTTCGCTGCCTGGTTGTGGTGACCTCTCGATCCTTCTCCTGCGATGCAACCACCGGCGCCGACGATTGCGGGGATTCGGACTCGTCCGTCGCGGACGCTTCGGTGTTTGTGCTCGTTCTGCTCTGCCGTCGTTTGCGTTGTTTGCGGGCCTTGCCACCCGCCCGCGAGCTACTCTTTTTCTTCCGGGAGGAGCTCGAAGACGTGGCACGCTCGGCGGTCGGCTCGGACTCCGATTCGGCGCTCGCTTCGCTCTCTCGGGTCGGAGGGGACGAGGCTCGCGCTGCGATCAACTCATCCGGAGGCGGCGCCGTCGTGTCCGAAACCGGCGCGGACGCCGCGCTGTCCTGGGC
>CAZNQN010000400.1:0-2966 GCA_964574925.1 uncultured Phycisphaeraceae bacterium
GCCGGCCAGCGCGGGGCTGCTGGTGACCTCGGCGGGGCTCATCGACGGCACCGTGGTGGTGAGCGAGTCGTACCCGGTGGCCGAAACCATCCGCATCCGCGCCTCCGACGCCGCCTCGCGCGTGGGCTACAGCGGCGCCGTCGACGTGCAGGCCGCCACCGCCGCGCGCATCGTGGCCGTGTCGGGCGACACGACGGGCGTCGAGGTGGGCAAGACGGTCACGCTCACCGCGCGCGTGCTCGATGCCTTCGACAACCCCGACCCGGGCGTGACCGTGGCATGGTCGATCGCCGGCGGGGCGGGCACGCTCTCGGCTCCCACGTCGACGAGCGACGCCTCGGGGCTGGCCAGCGTGCAGTTCACCGCCGACACCCTCGTGGCCACGCATACGATTCGCGCGACGATCGACGACGGCAACCCGCCCTCGCTCGAGCAGGTGGAGTTCACCGTGGGCACGCGCGCCGCGGCGGCGTCGAGCGTGGAGAAGGTTGCGGGCGACGGCCAGGTGGCGACGGTGGGCACGGCGGTGGCGGTGTCGCCTCGGGTTCGGGTGCGCGACGCCTACGGCAACGTGGTGAGCGGGGAGACGGTGACGTTCCGGGTGACGGGAGGAGGCGGGAGCGTGGACGTGGTGGCGGGCGGCGCGGTGGACTCGACGGGTGTGACGGACGCCTCGGGCGAGGTGGCGGCGGAGGTGTGGACGCTGGGGACGACGGCGGGGGCGAACGCGCTGGAGGCGCGCATCGGCGCGGGCGCGAGCGTGACGTTTGCGGCGACGGGCGTGGCGGGTGCGGGTGCGAGCGTGACGCTGTCTCCGGCGAGCAAGAACGTGACGGTGGGGACGACGGACACGGTGGTGGTGACGGTACGGGATGCGTACGGCAACGCGGTGAGCGGGGAGCGGGTGGACGTGTTCATCCACGACCCGGCGGGTGGCGTTCTGGGGTCGAACCCGGCGGATCCGAACCCGACGACGACGGTGACTCCGACGGCGCGGTTCGGGACGACGGACGGGTCGGGGCGGATCACGGTTCTGTACACGGCGCCTTCGAGCGCGGGGGTGGCGGACAGCGTGGACGCGTTCACGGCGGGCGTGGGTGCGGCGAGCGTGACGGACGCGGTGTACACGAGCGTGGCGAGCGGGGCGACGGATCTTCGGGTGAGCCTGAGTGCGTCGAGCGTGGCGGCGGGCTCGACGTTCGTGGCGACGATCGAGGCGGTGGACGGCAACGGGAACCGGGACGGGACGAGCGCGGCGGTGGTGAGCCTGGGTTCGAGCGGTGGGGGGATGGCGTTCAGCCTGACGGACTTCGGCGCGCCGGTGACGAGCGTGACGCTGAGCGGGGGCGTGGCGGTGGTGTACGTGCGGGGCACGGTGGCGGGCAACTGGACGGTGGACGTGAGCGCGACGGGCCTGGGGGGCGACAGCGCGCCGGTGACGATCCGGGACGCGGGGGTGGTGTCGTCGTACGAGGTGAGCGCGCCGTCGAGCGTGGTGGCGGGTGCGCTGTTCGGGGTGAGTGTGACGGCGCGGGATGCGTACGGCAACCGGGTGACGGGTGCGAACGGGACGGTGAGCGTGGCGGCGGTCCGGGCGTCGGACAGCACGCAGGCGGCGAGCGCGACGCTTCCGGTGACGAGCGCGACGCTTACGGGCGGGCAGGTGGTGGTGTCGGAGACGTACGGGGTGTCGGAGGCGATCCGGGTGCGGGTGAGCGACGGGACGGTGACGGGCTACAGCGGGGCGATTTCGGTGAGTTCGGGCGCGGCGGTTCGGGTGGTGAAGGTGTCGGGGGACACGACGGGCGTGGATGCGGGCTCGGCGGTGGCGCTTCGGGTTCGGGTGGAGGACGGGTTGGGCAACGCGGTGACGGGCGCGGTGGTGACGTGGTCGGTGACCTCGGGCGGGGGCTCGGTGTCGTCGGGGACGACGACGAGCGGTTCGGGGGGCGAGGCGACGGTGACGCTGACGACGGGGACGACGGTGGGGACGAACCGGGTGGTGGCGACGATCGACGACGGGGTTCCGGCGTCGGACGAGCGGGTGGAGTTTACGGTGGAGACGGAGCCGGGCGCGCTGGCCAGCTACGGGGTGACGGTGACGCCGGGAGCGGTGCGTGCGGGCGAGGCGGCGGTGGTCCGCGTGGAGGGCTACGACGGGTTCGGCAACGCGGTGACGAACGACAGCACGACGTCGGTGGTGCTGGGGAGTTCGACGGGGCACGTGGCGTTCGCATCGGCGACGGGTGTGCTGGCGGGGGGCGTGTACACGACGACGATGACGGACACGGTGGCGGAGGCGGTGACGGTGAGCGCGACGTCGGGTTCGGTGGTGGGTGTGAGCGCGGCGGTGACGGTGAGCGCGGCGGACGCGTACCGGGTGGTGTCGGTTCGGGGCGACACGACGGGGATCGCGGTGGGCAGCGAGCGGGAGCTGGAGGCGCAGGTACGGGATGCGTGGGGCAACGTGGTGGGGGGCGAGGTGGTTCGGTTCGTCCTGGATCCTCCGGGGGGTCTGGACGGGACGGCGCGTCTGGTGGACGCGGTGGGCGATACGACGGACGGGATCGTGGTGACGGACGGCTCGGGCCGTGCGCGCGCGCGCCTGGTGACGGCGCAGACGGCGGGGACGAACGTGGTGCGCGCGCAGATCCTCGACGCCACCCCCGACTCGCTCGAGGTGGCCACCTTCACCGTGGAAACCGTGGCCGGCGCCATCGATCATTACGACGTCGTCGCGGCGCCGGCTTCGATTCGCGCCGGAGATGGCGTGGCGGTGTCGATCACCGCGCGCGACGCGCAGAACAACGTCGTGCAGCAGTCGGGTGTTTCGGTGGACGTGCGACTGGATCCCGCGACGTCGGGCGTGTCGTGGACGAGCGACCCGGTGGTCCTCGTCAACGGCCTCGGCGGTACCGTCGCCACGGTCACCGAGGCGGGCACGTACACGGTGCGCGCGTCCACGG
>CAZNQN010000401.1:0-2966 GCA_964574925.1 uncultured Phycisphaeraceae bacterium
ATCTTGTAGGCGCCCATGCGGTACAGCAGGTAGGAGATCCCCACCGCCACCACCAGCAGCATGATCTCGAAGACGAATGCCTCCCGCGCGGATTGCTGTCGCAGCGGGCGGGTGTCCAGATTGATGGATGTCCGCATCGATTCCCTCACGATCGGTGTGAATCCCTTCCTCTTAAGGGCTTTCGACCGATTCCCCCGCCGGCTGAAGACCCTCCGCCGCTTCCGCCGTCGGCTCGCCATCCGTCCATGCCGGTTCCGCCGGCGTCTCCGTTGCGTCCGCATAACGGCGGGCCACCGTCCGGTAACGCCCCTCGATGCCCAGCCAGATATCCACGAGCTGCGGGTCGAGTTTCCGTCCCGCTTCGTTGCGGATCATCTCCACGCACTTCTCGTGCGGCAGCGCCTCCTTGTAGACGCGCGGCGTGGACAGTGCGTCGTAGATGTCCGCGATCGCCACGATCCGCGCCGACAACGGAATGTCCTCGCCCGCCAGCCCTTTCGGATAGCCCGTACCGTCCCATCGCTCGTGGTGGGCGTAGGCGATCTCGCGGGCCATCTGGAGGAAGCTCGATCCGCCCAGCCGCCGTTCGATGTCCCGCAGGCAGTCCCCCCCGATGATCGTGTGCCGTTCCATCACCCGCCGCTGCTCCGCGCTGAGCGGGCCGCGTTTGCGCAGGATCGAGTCCGGCAGTCCCACCTTGCCGATGTCGTGCAGCGCCGAGCTGATCCGGATGTTGCGCACGAATGCCGGCGACACTCGCTCCCGGTAGTTCGGATGGCGGCGCAGCTCCGAAGCGAGCATCCAGGAATAGACGGCCATGCGTTCGAGGTGGTGCCCGGTTTCCGGATCGCGCGATTCCGCCAGTTTCGCCAGTCCGAAGATGATCGCGTCCCGCGTGCGGACCAGCTCCTGCATCTGCCGCAGCGTGTGCGCGTTGGAGCGGTCCACCACCCGGTCCATCCGGTCGTAAAGGCGCGCGACGAGCAGGTACCCCGCGATGCCTAGGAACACCACGCACCAGATGAGGACGATCCCGTTGATCGCCGGCAGCGTCGCCGTCGCGCGATCCGCCATCGCGTCAATCGTCGAAACGGGAACGTGGACGATCAGGACGTCGCCTCCCGGAAGCGTGCGGGCGACGCCGACGTGTCGCTCGCCGTTCGGTGTCGTCAGCTCCCCGTACCGGACGCTGGTTTTCGGATTCTCGTCCGGAAGGGGACGCCATTTCAGCGTCGGATGGGAAGGAGACATGTCGGAGTCACGGCCGGAGGAGGACGACCACCTCAGTCGCCACCGCTTGTCCACCAGCGTCACGGTGCCGAGCGCGCTTGCATCGGTGGCGAGCACGAGACGCCGGTCTCGATGGTCGCGCCCTGAGCTGCGGGCTTCGGCCCGCGTGACGTTTCGGTCCGCGGCTTGCCGCCGAGGACGAACGTCCTGCGTTGCGGGGGAGGAAGATCCCTCGGTCGGAAGATCGACGGAAGGCGTCTCCGGCGGTCGGGATTGGATCCTGGTGGCCAGTGCCTCTCCCCGGCTTTCCAGACGGGTGAGGATGTCCTGGCGAATCCCAGCGGTGACGGCCGTCTTCGCATAGCGGTATTGCATCAGCAGGGCCACGCCGAGGCAGACGGCCGGCACCGCCGCCACCGGGATCATGCGTTGCAGCTTTCGGGGCATGATCTTAAAGGGTCCTCCCGCCGCCACGTTCGACGACTGCGTGTTTTGTCATTTGACGCATCCGTGCCCCGGAGAGCTCGTAAGCCCGCTGCCGATCCCGTGAAAGAAGACGGATCTTCGGCGCGGACGGCGAGTTTCCGGACGAGGCGACCGGCGCACGCTGTTCGCTCGCACTCTATCCTTCGGAGCCGCACTGACGCCGCTTGATTCGCCCGGTCCGACAGGCCGGGACGAGCGCGGGGGCGTGGGGTTTTATGGGAAACTCACGCCGCAGCCCCGGCGCGGGATGCTTGACCCTTGCACCCGTCGAAGACAAGATGCCCGTCGCGGACCCGCATGACGCCGCGGACTCACGGCGGCGGATCGGACGCGGGTCGTATCACGGAGCGGTGTCCGAGTGGCTGAAGGGACCGCACTGGAAATGCGGTGTGCGGGTAACCGCACCGAGGGTTCGAATCCCTCCCGCTCCGGTCGTCCTGCGTCGGTCGGCGCCTGGCGGGCACGGATCACGAAGCAGGCGGTTGCTTGGATCGATCGTATCTCCTGTTCGTGCCCGATTCGCGGATTTGAGCCCGCGCGATGGAGCGGGACGCCACGCGCGTCCAGCAAAAAAGACGAGCCGACGCTTTCAAGAAATGCCCGGTGCCGGGCGGGCTGGATCCGGTTTCCAGCACCGCCCGAGCACCGTCCCCTCAGAAAAGCACCCGTCCCACCTGCGTCACGGATCGGCCCCCCATTCGCCGTTTCGTCCCTCCGTGCGCGGGGCGAGCGCAACCCTTCCTGTACAGACCGCAGCGGCGCGACACGATGCGAACCCTCGCACCGCAGCGTCGTCGCCGCGGTCGATTCGATGCGCAAGCGGCTCTCCACGCGCGCAACCGCGCGTGGATTCCTTCCGGGGAGATGAAGGCCCGGGGACATGCGCCTCGGGCGGACGACTTCTGGCGACCCTGGGCGTTCGGGGAACCCGGCATCTCCAAACCGGCCCCGAATCGATCCTCGCTCACCTTTTATTATTCCCCGTGACAGGGGCGTGGCAACTCGATTTGCGTTTTTTTATGGGAACGCGCGAAGAAGCGAAGCTGGTCAAACCGGCTTCGAAAAGGTGGGCAACATAGGCCGACGAGGCATCGCACCGCGGACGGAACCGCGGAAAAGAAGAGAAGTACCCACCCTGCGAAAGAGAGAGGGGGGATCCCCTTAAAGGGGTGTTTCAAAACGTTGGCGGCAGATGTGGGCGGCGGACACTTGACAGAGCCGCGACCGTCTGCCTGTGCCTGTCTGTGTGC
>CAZNQN010000402.1:0-2958 GCA_964574925.1 uncultured Phycisphaeraceae bacterium
GAGATGTTCCCCGCCGCGTCCCGACGCTGAAGATGGAGCTGCACCGGCTGCGACTGGTTCCACGCGCTGACCAGATCCAGCAAACCGTCCTGATCGATGTCGGCCGCCACGACGAACTTCGGCCCGGCGGTGTCTTCGGCCGTGGGATCCACCTGAAATGCCGTAAAAAAGCTGCGCGTCTCCTCCGCCGGCAGGTCGACGTTGTCGCTTCCCTCGATAGGAGCCCCGCCCGTCTGCACGGTCCCCCCCGGCGGGGCGTCGGCGAAACCGGTCTCCACCGTCAGCGGAGCGGTGGCGGAACTCGTCGTGTCGCCGGTGTCGGTACCGACCGTGTTGAGCACCACCGAGGTCGTGCAACCGATCAGGGCGATCAGAAGCAGCGTCGTAAGACCCGTGTACGGGCGTGACCGAGTGTTCATGCTGTCCTCCCAGGAACTGGCCGGGATCCGTCTTCGTCCGTAAGATCGTGAGGGTTATCGGCGTTCGGCGGCGGAAACTTGTGAGCGCGAGCCGGACCCTCGCTCGCACGAGGCCTTGCGGAGACGAACGCGGTGTGTCCCGTGATTCCCGCAAACCTGAGGTTCCTTCGCATGAACGACGCGCAGCTCCTGCGCGATTGCGAGGTCGACTGTTATCGGGCGAGCGGGCCCGGCGGGCAGAAGCGGAACAAGACCTCCTCTGCGGTCCGCCTTCGGCATCGTCCGACCGGGTTGATCGCCCAGGCCGAGGAGGATCGCTCCCAGCACGTCAACAAACGCCGGGCCCTGCGGCGACTGCGGGAGAAGATCGCCCTCCACGTCCGCGAACCGGTCGCTCCGGATACGTTCGAACCGGATGAGACGCTGCGCTCGTGCCTCACGAAGGAGGGGCGGATCCGCGTGGCCCTGCGCAACGAGCGGTATCCGCTGATCGTGTGTCGGGTGCTCGATCTGCTCGAAGCCTGCGAGGGGAAGGTTTCAGACGTGGCCCGACGGCTCGGCGTGCCCACCGCCGAACTGGTCCGCTTTCTTGCCCGCGATCCGAAACTCCGGGAACAGGCGAACCGGATGCGCGCCCGATACGGCCTGCGGCCTCTCCGCTCCCCCGCTTGATCCCTTCCTGGGGCATCTTTCGTCGCCGTTCCCGCCCGCCTTCCGAACGGTGTTTTGCCTCGCGCGCCGAAACGGTATGCTCTGAATGTGGATCCTGGACCGTATTCTGAGAGCGTCCCGAGTCATGTTTCGACAATACTCGGAACCGCATCCTGAGCCGCGGGCTTCAGGCCGCGCGAAGGGGTGGGACTCGGTCCGCGTTCAAGAGGGCAAGAATGGGCTACGGTTTCGAGAAATGCTTCCACCCGCGATCCTTCGTGCGTCGTGCCCGTCTCCGTTCTCAACCAGGGCGATGCTCTCTTGCAACCGCGGAACATGCACGGTCGTGATGATCGTTCCTTAAAGGAAAGGAATCAACCCATGCCCGATGCCGAGCACCGGTCCAAGCAGGTCGATTCCGTACCCTGCGCCGTCGTCACCGTTTCCGACACCCGGACGGAGGCGACCGACGCCAGCGGCGCCTGGCTGCGGGAACGCCTGGCCCAAGAGGGGCACCTCCTCCACAGCTACCGCATCCTGCCCGACGAGCCGGATCAGGTGCGGAACGCGGTGCGGGAACTCGCGGGGGATCCCGATTGCCGGGCGGTGTTCCTGTGCGGCGGAACGGGTCTGGCGCCGCGGGACACGACCATCGAGGCCGTCGAACCGCTTCTGGACCGGCGGCTCGACGGGTTCGGGGAGCTGTTCCGGATGCTCAGCTTCGAGCGGGTGGGCCCCTCGGCCATGCTGTCGCGGGCGATGGGTGGAACGTGCGGCACGACGCTCGTCTTCGTGATGCCCGGTTCGCCCGATGCCGTCCGCCTGGCGATGGAGCGACTCATCCTGCCGACGCTGCGCCACCTGGCCGCCGTCGCCGAGCGGGGATGACGGACCACCTCCGGCCTTGTGAGCGGTCGAACCGCTAGCGAAACAGCGGATTCAAAGACAGCTCGAGCACGCCCTCAAACAGCACGGCGATCACCAGCCAGCTCGCCGCGACCGCCGAGGCGTGCGGCATCCGAAGGTAGTGGCGGTATGCCTGTCGAATCGACCAAGTCGCCGTAAGCAGGAAGGCCACGGAGCATCCGAGACCCCAGAGGGCGTCGAACATTTCGCCATCATAGGCCCCGGTGCCGGTGATAGTGGAAAACACTCCCCGGATCGGCCATTCCACCTGTTCGATCAGCTTGAAAAAGAAAAGCGGAAGCACCGCCCCGTATACCCACACACGCAGCAGGTGCACATTCTTGACTTTCGCCCGGTGCATGGACTCTTGAAAGACGAACAGCGGGGCCAGCGTCGACAGCAACCAACAGAAAAGAGATATACTCCAACGGACGGCGAAAAACCACGTGGCGGAGGACCGCATGATCCGCACAACGAGATTCCCCGCCGGAAGAGGTGCGAAAGCAGCCATGCGCAACTGCAAGAACGAACGGACGGCATCGCTCAAGGTGCCGAGTAGAACCAGAATGAAAACCACTGCGCCGGCTGCGCCGAGCAATGATTCCGCCAGCGGCGGGTTGTGCAGTTGGATCGTCCGCCAGAAGCGTCGCGGGCGAAGCGTCTGAAGCGTCGTGCGGCTGAAGCGGCGCAGCGGGTGTTTCCACCAGTCGGCTTCGAAGGGGAACCGTTTGCGCCGGCTCAGTTCGTGCAGCAACGTTTCCCACTGGAATGCCGTTCCGCATTCCGGGCACCGCGCCTCGCTCAGACCGTACACGAGGTATTCGCACGTCGGGCAGCGCAGTTCCTCCACCGGCGCGACGTCGGACCAGCGGAACGACAGCGAGCACCCCGGGCAGGTCGGTTCCGTCTGTCCGTTCAATTCGTGCCCGCAGCGCGGACACCGGACGCGAAAAGACACCTTTTCCCAATCCGGCGGGGGCGC
>CAZNQN010000403.1:0-2956 GCA_964574925.1 uncultured Phycisphaeraceae bacterium
GGCGGCGGAACGTGCACGCGGGAGACCTGTCCGGGCGGCGGCACGTGCGACACGATGACGGGCAACTGTGTCGGCGGCACGCTGGACGGTCAGCCGTGCGTTCTCGGTTGCGAGGTCACGACGCAGGTCGCCTGCGATTACGCGGGCGGATACTGGCACGGGAAGGTCAACACCGGGCTTTCGGAGAACATCGTCAGTTGCGGGTCCGGTACGCAGCAGGATCCGTTCCTGTGTGCGACGGGATCGTGTTGCCAGGGTCCGGGAGACTGCGTGGATGATTTCCAGGGTCTGCCGATCGACAAGCAGCTTTGCGAGGACACCCTCAACGGGCAGTTCATCGGCGGAGCGGCGTGTACGAACGATCTGTTCCCGTGCCCGGCGTGCTCGATCGGCGATCCGGGTGAACGGTCTTCCAACTGCCAGGACAGCGGCACCGGGACGTTCGTGCTGCTCAGCGACCTGGACGTGGGCGACAACGAAGGGTTCATCCGGGCGGAGGACTTCATCTCCACCGGGACCGGGACGATCACGCAGGTGTGCGTGCAGGGTTCGTGGATCGGCGTCAGTGACGGCGGTTCCGGTCGCACGGACTGTGCGTGCCAGGGGGACAATCAGCAGGATTGCATCCCCAAGACGGACGACAAGTTCACCGTCAACGTCTACAACGACAACGGCGGGATTCCGGGGACGCTGTTCGCCAGCCGCTCCGGCAGCCAGGTCACGATGGTCCGGGCGCTCGATACGCAGTTTGCGAACTTCGACGTGTGGGACATTTCGTTGACGCTGGATCCGCCGATCACGGGTCTGGTTCCGGGGCAGACGTACTTCCTGGAGATCTTCGACAACACGGATCGGCCGTTCGGGGCGCAGCAGCCGGGCGACGACTTCTGCTCGTGGTTCTGGGCGGAGAGCAACGGGTCGCCGGCGAACGATCAGTACAGCATGCAACGTCTGGGACCGGTCTATACCCGGTCGAGCGTGAGCACGTTCGACATCACCTTCTGCATCGACGACCCGCTGGGGGCGCCGCAGGCGCCGGTGGGGGCGTGCTGTCGCTGCGATTTCCTGGGCTGCAACGAAGTCCCGTTCGCCGAGTGCACGGACCTGAGCATCCCGGGCGGCGGCGCGGGTGACATCTGGCGTCCGGGCGAGGCGTGTCCGGACAACGGCGGTCCGGCGTGTCCGACGACTACGCCGTTCGGCGACGATTGCGCCACCCAGCGGCTGGAGCTGTGCGACGAGCAGACCGCGGCTGCGGGCAACTGCCCGTCCGGTTCGCTGCCGCCGCCGGTGGCCATCGACACCCGTTGCGCCACCACGGACGGCCCTGATCCGGAAGTGACGGAAGGCGGCGACGCCCTGTTCCAGTCGGACCTGTGGTTCGAGTATCGCACGACGTGCACCGGGCGTGTGCTGGTATCGCTGTGCGACGCCACGACGTTCGACGCGCTCATCGGGCTGTACTGGGATCCGACCAATCCGACGGTCTGCCCGTGCCCGGGTGATCCGAACTTCACACGCTTGGGGACGGTGCACGACGGCGGTTGCTCGGTGGGCTTCATCGGAGCCGTCGCCGATCAGCTCGTGCAGGGCATGCCGGTCGGCACCTGTCTGACCGTCCGCGTCGGCGGGTTCGGCGATCCCAACGCCAATCCGCCCGCACCAGGCGAGACGGGGATCGGGAACCTCAGCGTCAGTTGCGTGGAGTCGGCGTGCTTCATCTCGTCGGCGCCGGAAGTGGAGCAGCTGTCCGGGACGGACCTGAGCATGCCGCGGTACCTGCCGATCCGGGCGGGCGATCCCGGGCGCAATCAGGCGATCCGGGTGACGCTCACGAGCCTGTTCCCGCCGTTCGACGCGTGGAACGGGACGCGGATGTGGGTGCAGCAACCGCAGGTGTTCTGCGAGAACTCGGGTCGGGATGTGCCGCCGTGTCCGTCGGTGCCGTTCCAGCCGGAGTCGACGTTCGTGGGCGCGACGCTGGGCTGCGATCCGTTCTTCATGGATTGGAACGGCGTCTGTACCGCGGGCGCCTGCGTCGGTGGTGTGAAGGAAGGCAGCGCGTGCAGTGCGGATGCCGATTGCCGGGGGACGGTGTACGTCTTCCACGAGGCCGTCGTCCCGTCGTCCACCTATGACGTGCAGGTGGTGGACGACAGTTGTTCGCTGACGCTGGAGGACAGTTTCTCCCCGGCTGTCACTGCGACGACCAGCAAATGGGGTGACGTGACCGGCGATTGCGCCAGCTTCCCGTGCACGGTGCCGGACGGCGATGTCGGTGTCACCATCGACGTGACGGCGATTCTCAGCAAATTCAAGAACAGCCCGACGGCGGTTTCGCCGAAGAAGCCGCGGGCGGACTTGGATCCGCTGGTTCCGGATCACCTGACGAACATCAGCGACGTGACGTTCACGCTGGATGCGTTCCGGGGGACGCTGTACAACGAGGTGGGCTTCGTTCCCGCCGACCCCGGTCCGCAGCCGTGCATCAGCATGAGCAGCGGCAGCCAGTGATGCGGGACCGGTGTTCGATGTCGTAGCGCGGTTTTGACCCGGCGCTACGACCGGGAACGCCACGCGAATCTTACGGGCCGCCCTCTCCCGGAAACCGGGAGGGGGCGGCCTTTCTTTTCCCCGTGCTCGCCAGCGGTGGGGGGGCTCGTAAGGGAGCGCTTCCGGTTCGGCGGGCGAGACGGTGGATTCACAGTATGCGAGGGAAAGAGCCAACCGGAGGTTAAGCTGCGGCTTATCGGGCATGGTCGGCGGGAGGCGATCCCTCTATAATGCAGTGCACGAAAGGGGTCGTGCCGCCTGCGGGCAGCACGATTCACGACCATCCGTTCGACGGGGGATGGGCGGGCCGGTCGAGCCGGTCGATCGAACACTTCCCAACAGCCATCGGACGGGAAAGGGGCTGTCCGCAGCGCCGGTGCACGGTGCGGCGGAGGGGGATATC
>CAZNQN010000404.1:0-2956 GCA_964574925.1 uncultured Phycisphaeraceae bacterium
TCGCGCCACGCTGGGATCTCAAATCCCGATCTCGACGACCTCGTTCGAGCTGCCGGGGAATCTGCCGGAGGGCACGTGGTTTATCGGGGGGACGGTGCGGACGATCGACGGGGAGAGCGGTCCGGTGACGGCGTATGCGCCGGGGACGGTGACGATCGTTCGCCGACCGACCCTGACGGTGGTGGAGCCGAGTACGACGCTGCCGTTTTCGCCGGGCGCGGACGTGAACATCGAGTGGACGACCAATACCCCCCAGGGGGTGGGGGTGGTGGATGTCTTCGCCGAGCCGCAGGACGGAAGCGGGTCGGTCATTTCGATTCTGGACGGTGCGCCGATGAACACGCGGTCGGCGACGTTTTCCAGCGCCGTATCGGGACTGTTCCGCATCGTGGTTCGGCTGGATTTCAGCGGCGTGACCGACCGCTGCGTGGAGGCGCCGGAGACGCTGGAAGCGTCGGCGCCGGAACTGGTCCGGATATCATCGCTGCCGCCGATCGTCTGGGTGGGATCGCTGGCGGGACCGACTCCGCCCTTCGAGGGTGCGATCTTCGGCGGCGTCAACTTCGAGGACAACGCGGGGACGTCGTTCGCGGCGGCGGGCGACATCGACGGCGACGGGTTCGACGACTTCGTCGTCAACGCCCGCTACGGCAAGCCGTTCTTCGTCAACCCCACGGGGGTCGGTCCGGGCGAGGCGTATCTGATCTACGGCCGGGGCGGGGCGAACAAGTGGACGGGCGAGTTCAACCTCAACACGGTGGGGACGACGGACCTGACGGGCGTGGTGTTCACCGGGATCCGCACGCCGCAGAACAGCAACGTCACCGATGGACTCAGCAGCGTGTTCTCCATTCCGGACGTGGACGGGGATGCGCGTCCGGAACTGGTGTTCGGGTTTCCGAACACCGATTCGCGCGGACACAACGTCGATCCGCAGCAGGACGGGGTGATCGACCCGCGGGCGCTGTCCACGCTGGAACGGGAAGACCAGTTCCTGCGCGGCGGGATCGTGATCGTGTCCAGCACCAACAGCGTGTTGCAAAACCCCGATCCGCTCACCGGGCAGACGACCATTTTCCTGGACGTGGTGGGGCAGGATTTCGACTCGAAGTGCGTGGAGAGAGATCCGAACGCTGCGGATGATGCCCCGCCGTTCACCCGGGACGTGATGACGATTGCCGATCCGAACACGAACACGGGTTGTTCGTTTGTCGATTGCGACAACCCGGTGACGGGCGGCAACGTGGATGCGACCGAATACATCAATTTCGGATTCGCGGCCGCACTCGCCCGCGATTTCTTTTTCACCTACGTCTACAGTTTCGATCTCTTCGGCGGGGTCAGTTTCTGCCCCGCGGTCGATCCGTTTCTCAATCACGAGTGTATCGATCAGCTGAACCCGCCCGTCGGACTGAAGTATTGCGATCCGATCGTTGCGGGATGCGAGCCGTTTTCTCCCGGCCTGCACGTTGATGCGCCCGATCCGGACGGCCGATTCGCCGCGTTCGGGCTGGAGACGTTTCCCTATCGTTCGGGGTTCTACGTGTCCGCCTTTCAGCTCGATCCGAGCGATCCTACCAGCGTGGTTCCCAACAATCCGCGCGAACCGTTCGGCGCGCGGATCATCGGGATCGGCATCGGAGATCTGTTCGGTTCCTCGGTGACGCTCAGTCGCACGCCCGGTCCGGCGGCGGACAACCTGATCGTATCGGCACCGGGCCGCACCGCGCGGGGCATTCTGCTCGGCAAGTTTCCGCCCGGCTGTTCCGATCCGCCATCGTGTGGAGGAGAGATCGACGGGCTGGAGAGTTCTCCGGGCGTCGCCAAAGTGAATCAGGACTCGGGCGTGGCGTACCTGTTCGAGACCCGCAGCCTGTGGACGCCGGATGCGTTCGGACGAATTCCGCCGAAACCGCATCAGTACATCGTCGGATCGGCGAGTCATTCGTGCAACGCCCGCGGGGTGACGCTCATTGACAACGTGGACGCCATCCGCATCGCGGGGTTCCCCGGGGATCGGATCACGAACATCCTCGGCATCGACGACTACAACGGCGACGGGCGGGATGATTTCGCCATCGGGGCGCCCGATGCCAACGGCGGGCAGGGGCGGGTCTACGTCGCTTTCCGCCGGGATCCGTCGATCGAGGGGGATTACGTTCTGGAGAAGCTGGCGCTGGCGCCCGACGATCCGGAGCGGCTCGACGGGCTGCTGATCGTGTCCAATTCCATTGCCGGTCTCGGGGCCAGTCTCGCCACCGGGTTCGACTTCAACGGGGACGGGCTTAAGGATCTGGCCATCGGCGCGCCGGACGCCAACGGGGGCGTGGGTGAGGTGGTGATCCTCTTCGGCGGTCTGGGCGTGGGCAGCGGCGTGGACGGCATCTCGGTGGACACGCTCCTGACGCAGACGCGGACGGCGGACAACCGTCCGGTGGCGGCGCGGATCACCGGAAACTTCCTGGATGCCGACGGCCGGTTCGGCTTCAACATCGCCAACGCAGGCGATCTGGATGGGGACGGTCTGGACGAGCTGCTGGTTTCCGCCCCCAATGCCACGCCGCGGTTCGATCCCGTTCCCACCGACAACGTGGACGAGCTGACGGAGACGGGACTGGATCTGAACTTCGACGGCATCCAGGACGACGTCTCCGGTCCGCAGCACAAGCCCGACGGGGTGGTGGATCAGTTCGACGATCTGACCGAGGCGGGTCTGGTCTACATCATTTTCGGTTCCAGCCGTTTGGACCAGATCCGCACGTGCAGCACTTCGGGGAAGGTGTGCGCGACGCAGTCGGACTGCAACAGCGGCGAGTTCTGCGTGACGCCGGGCGACGTGACGATCAGCATCAGCCAGTTGGGAACGAGCCAGTTGCGGGGCATGATCGTCGTCGGTCGCGAAGCGGGCGATCATCTCGGCGGCGGCGATGCGGGCGATCCGTCCAACGGGGGGATC
>CAZNQN010000405.1:0-2952 GCA_964574925.1 uncultured Phycisphaeraceae bacterium
GACCGATAGCACTCGTGCAGCTCCATCGCCGCTTCCGCATCCCCCTGCCGGAATCGCTCCACGAGCGCACCCGTGTCGCCTGCGGTCTCCTCCGGAAACGGGGGGGGTTGCTGGGACATTTCGGGAACCCTCTGCCCGGGACCTGATCCCCGGTGGCGGGCAGCATAACACAACATCCGCCGCGCGGGGGATTGGATCGGGATCACCGGCGACGCCCGAACGCAGGCAAAGCGGTCTCCGCGCCCGGACGGGGCGTCGACTCAACCCATCGGCTTGGGAAGCGTACCCGCCTCTTCGCGGCGAAGCGTCTCCAGGGCTTTCTCGATTTCCCGCCGTCCCTCCGGATCGTTCCACACCCGGGGCCCGTAGAGCGTGCGGAGGTATTCCAGGGCCATCCGCCGCTCATTGCGGTACTCGCTCGGATGCTCGGAGAAAAAGAGCAGGGCATCCAGAAGCAGCTCCTCCGCCTCGATGAAGTCGTGGTCATCCCGCCGTGTTTCGAGGTCGTCGAGGACGACGCCGGAATCCTTACGCAACTCGCGATCGACCAGCAGCATGCCCAGGTTCAGCCTGGTGATCGCGATGCGGTGCCGGCGGTCGAGACGTTCGAACGTGGCCAGCGCACCCCGGAAATGCGGCTCCGCCTGGTCGTACAGCTTCTCCCGCCAGTAGGCCTCGGCGAGCCGGTTCTTGATGACCGCCATCTCCAGATCGTGCAGATCCATCAGTTCGCGGGCGGAGGCTTCCTGCGCCCGCCCCATCAGCCGCACGAAGCCGGCCGCCCCGGCCCCGATCAGCAGAAACCCCCCGACCAGCAGCACCGCCGCCGCGTGGCGGGCGGCGAACTTCCGGAGGCGGTAGATGACCCCGGCCGGACGGGCCTGGATCGGCTCGTTCCGCTGGAACCGCACGATGTCCTCCGCCAGTGCCGACGCCGACTGGTACCGCCGGGCGGGCTCCTTCTCCAGGGCCTTGAGCATGATCGTTTCCAGGTCGCCGCGAAGGGAAGGGTCGATCGTGCCGGGGCGGGGAGGCGGCTCTTCGCAGATGGTTTTCAAGGCCTGCGGCAGGGCCGCCCGCTGCACTTTGTAGGGAAGCTGCCCGGTCAGCAGTTCGAACAGCAACACGCCGAGCGAATAGACGTCGCTGCGGACGTCCATGTCTTCCGGGTGCCCGGCGGCTTCCTCCGGACTCATATAGGGCAGCGTCCCCATCAGCCGCCCCACGTCGGTCATGGTCGTGACGCCCGCCTCCGGTCCCACCACCCGCGCCAGCCCGAAATCGAGGACCTTCGGATTGCCGTCGCGGTCCACGAGGATGTTCGACGGTTTCAGGTCGCGGTGAATGATCCCCCGTTGGTGGGCGTAGTGGATGGCCTCGCAGATCTTGCAAAACAGATCGAGACGCTCCTTTCGGCTCAGGGCGTGCTCGCGGACATAGCGGTTGAGCGGCTCCCCGACGACATGCTCCATCGTGAAGTAGTGCTGCCCGTCGTCGGTCCGACCGGCTTCGTAGACGGCGGCGATGGCCGGGTGCTTCAGCCGGGCGAGCGTCTGCGCCTCCCGCTGAAAAAGCCGAACCCGGTACTCATCCGCAGAGGGTCCGCCGCGGATGACCTTGATCGCCACCAGCCTCCGGGGGTTGTGCTGTTGCCCCTCATAGACGATGCCCATGCCGCCCTCGCCGAGCCGGCGGAGGATCGTATAGGGCCCGATCCGCGCAGGCAGCGGCGGCGTGGGGGGCGCGGAGGCCTCCGTCAGGGCGGAAAGCCCCAGCCGGAACCCCTCGGCCCGGGCACGACAATCGGGACACTCGGAAAGATGGGCCTCGATCTCCGGCGCATGGCGATCCAGACCGCTCCACAACTCTTGTTCAGTCAAATTGCAATTCATTCCCGGATTTCGGAATCTCTCGTAGATGCCCGGAAACGGAGCCGCGTTCCGTCCTTTATCATACCGCATCGCGGGGGGCGGGGGCGGATTTTTCTCCTCCCGGCGGGATTTTGGATGCGCCGCGCGGCCCCGGGCGGTGTCCTATTATTCGGACCGGTTTTTGCGGGAAGAAAGAGGACGGCGGCGGGGGTTGTGACTTGAGAGCCCTCGCCGCGGGCGGTATGGTGAAGGGTTCCCGGACGTGAACCGGCGGGAACCGGGAGCACCGCGGTTGCGATCCGTGACGGAACGGGCGGTGCCGGGATCAAAAGGAGAGACATCGTGCGGAGAATCGACCTGATGCGAACGAAACGAAACGGCGGGTTTACGCTGATCGAGCTTCTGGTGGTGATCGCCATCATCGCCCTGTTGATTTCGATTCTGCTCCCCTCGCTGGAAGCGGCGCGGCGGCAGTCGAAACAGTCGGCGTGCCTGGCGCACATCAAGAACATCGCCACCTCCAGCCGGGTGTACGAGGCCGAGGATCCCAACGGCTGGGGGATTCCCGTCCACCCCTTGCAGTACCAGCAGTGTCCGGGGCTTCGGCCGGGAGAGCTCTGCAACGAGCCGATCTGGGTCGGTGCCTACGAGTGGGGCGGCAAAAGCGGCATCGGGCGGGACTGGTTCCTGACCGGCAGTCCGGGCGATCCGCTCAACAGCAAGTACGGATCGCGGGCGGGGTTCGGTCCGGCCACGCGGCCTTTGAACAACATTCTGTATCCGGGCGGATTCCGATCGGCCTACGGCCCGCGGGGCTTCGACCGGGTTCAGGCGCAGCGGGATACGCAATTGAACCTGGATCTGTTCAAGTGTCCCGGCGACGACGGTCCGCCACGGGGGGCGCACTGTCCGGACTGGGTGCGACACTTCGAGCGGTCGTCATACGACCACTTCGGCAACAGCTACGCGGCCAACGTCTTTATGATCGGTTCAGCCGGCGGCGGTGAAATGTTCAGTAACTCCCCCTATATGCGGCCGACATCGCGGGTGCCGACGCCGGCGCGGACGCTCTATTATGAGG
>CAZNQN010000406.1:0-2950 GCA_964574925.1 uncultured Phycisphaeraceae bacterium
GGACGGAGGTGTTCAAAACGGCGTGCATCTACAGCGCCGTGGCTGTCGTCCACATCGTGTTGCGCCGTTCCTTCTTCGCCATCTCCGCCTCGCCCGACGAGGCGCGCCGACGCGGAATCCCCATCCGGCTGATGGATTTTGTTTTCTATGTGACCTTCGGCGTGGTGGTGACCAGTTCCGTGCAGATGGTGGGGGTGCTGCTGGTGTTCAGCTACCTCGTCATCCCGGCCGTGTGCGCCATGATGTTCTTCCGCTCCATCGCCGGCAGGCTGTGCGCGGGTTGGTGCTTCGGCGTGCTGGCCAGCGTGGGAGGATTGCTGGCGAGCGTGGAATGGGACTTCCCTACCGGCGCCTCCATCGTGGGAGTGTTCGGCGTGCTCTTTTCCCTCTGCTCGCTGGCGTGCTGGATCGCGGGCTCACCGTGGATCCCGGCGACGCGCGAGACTCAAACGACCTCTCCCACGGGCTGATCCACCGCCGCCTCCATCTCCACCGAAGCGAGCAGCAGCTCCGCGATATCCAGCGCGGGGATGTCGTCCTTGTCCTTGGCGGCCAGTCCGTCGGTGAGCATCCGCATGCAGAACGGACACGCGCTGCTGACGGCATCGGGTGCGGTCGCCAGCAGTTGTTCCGTCCGCCGGACGTTGACGCGGGACTCGCCGGGCTCCTCCTCCTTGAACATCTGCGCCCCGCCCGCCCCGCAACACATCCCCCGATCGCGCGTCTCCTTCGGTTCCAGCACGACCAGCCCCGGAATGCTCCCCAACACCTCCCGCGGCGGATCGTACACCTCGTTGTACCGGCCCAGGTAACACGAGTCGTGGAAGACCACCCGCTTGTCCACCGCCTGCGTCGGCTTGAGCTTCCCCTCCCGCACCAGCTCCGCAAGAAACGAGGTATGATGCACCACGTCGAACCGTCCGCCGAAATCGGGATATTCATTCAGCAGCGTGTTGAAACAGTGCGGACAGGTGGTGACGATCTTCTTCTTCCCGGCATTGTATCCGTTGAGCGTCTCGACGTTCTGCTGCGCGAACATCTGAAATAGATACTCGTTGCCCGCCCGACGGGCCGGATCCCCCGTGCACGTCTCCTCCGTCCCCAGGATGGCGAAGTCCACCCCCGCCCGCTGCATCAGCTTCGCCGTCGCCCGCGTGATGCGTTTCGCCCGATCCTCGAAAGACGGCATGCACCCCACCCACAGCAGCACCGGCGCCTCCGGATGCTCGGCCAGCGTCTTGATGTTCAGATCCTTCGCCCAGTCGGCCCGTCCCTCCGCCGGGAACGACCACGGATTGCCGCTGGATTCCATGCCCCGAAACGCGGACTGCAACTCGTTGGGAAACTCTCCCCGCTCCTGCACGAGGTAGCGCCGCATGTCCACAATCTTGTCCACATAGGTGATGAAGACCGGACATTCCTCCTCGCACGCCCGGCAGGTCGTACACGCCCACAGCACCTCCGGATCGATCACGCCGTCCACGAGATCCTTGGCATGTTCCGGCGGGTTCTCTTCCGAGCAGCCGGCGCTCCCTCCCGCCGTCTTGGACGCCACCAGCGCCTTCTCATGCTTGTAGAGGAAGTCCCGCAGGTCGAGCGTGAACTGTTTGGGTGAGAGTTTCTTCCCCGTGCGGGTCGCCGGACACTGGTCACTGCACCGGCCGCATTCCGTACACGTGTAGAAATCCAGAATCGCTTTCCACGAAAACTGGTCGATGCGGCGGATGCCGAGCGTCTCCTCCCGCTCCAATCGTCCCTCGATATCCACAATCGGCGGCAACCGCCCGGGGGGATGAAGATTCTGGGCATAGACGTTCGGAATGGCCGTGATCACGTGAAAATGCTTCGAATAGGGAAGCAAATTCAAAAACAACAACACCAGCGTCACATGCGTCCAGTATCCCGCGTGTTTGAGAAACGTCAGAATGCTTGGCGGGAAACTTTGCAGCGCCATCGCAACCACGGAACCGGCCGGCTCGTGCGCCGCGAAGGCGACCGGCACCGCCGCATCCTTCGCCTTCAGCGCGATCTCCGCCCCGTCATAGACGATGTCGCCGACCATCATCGCCAGGATGATACCCAGGATCACAAGCCCCTCGCCGCTGAGTGTCATCCGCGGCAGCCGCGCGATCACCCGGTAATGGACGAACACCAGTGTACCGACAATCACCAGCACCACGAACAGATCCTTGAGAAATCCATAGATCCGTCCCGGCCAGTGCTCCGGCCCGAAGACCCAGAAGTGAAACGACTCGTCGAACCCCCGCCCCCACAGAATCAGCGACCGCAGCAGCAGGACGAAGAAGCCGGAAAAAATGAGCATGTGCGCGAAGCCGGCCAGCGGATACCGCCGCATGCGAAGCTGCCCCAGGGCATAGGTCAGCGTCCGCCGGATGCGCTCCTGCGGATGATCGGAGCGATCCTCGTCCGCCCCCACGCGCAGCAACCGCCACCGCCGCCACGCGGAATACGCAAACACCCCCCAACCGACGACCAGCAATACCGTGATGGCGAAAGGGTTCATATCCTCTCCCGGAAACTGTTGCGCCCGATTCCCACTCTCATCCGGTCGCGCAGTCCGCTTATATTCTTCTCGCCTCTTCTCCGGCACTCCCATCTACAGACGGAACGGGGCCTCCTCTGGTTTTCGATCTGATGCACGCAACCCAACACGCGCCTCGCAACGCCTTACTCCGCCTCGGACCCATTCCTTCACGCTCGTCCGTCCCCTTCCACGACCTTTCTCAACCACCACGATCCGTCCTCACGTTGTGAAATCAACATTTCGTGCCCTCGCGCAACAGCCTCGAACTTTCGTGACAGGCGACTCGGAGGATTGGCGATCATCAGACCAGACGCTGCTGTCGAAGATTCGCCGCCGAGGGACGTATCGAAGACCACCAGAAGTTCGTCAAGAAACGACGGCGCCATCCCCTCCACACCCCAGAAA
>CAZNQN010000407.1:0-2946 GCA_964574925.1 uncultured Phycisphaeraceae bacterium
CTGGATCCGAAGTTCACGGAATCGCGCCGGCCGATGCTTTGGGCCCGCTACGTCAAGATATCCCGCGGAGAGGTTCCCGCCGACGTCACCGTGCGCACGGAAGCGACCGAGGAGGGCAACCCCTCTTCCCGCAAGACGATCCACGTGACGCTGGACGACATCCGGACGCATTTCGGCGCCCGCTTCGTCATCACCGACTGCGACCACAAGAAGCTGGCACGGAAACTCGCGCGCCGCCCCGATCTGGCGGAGCTGATCTATCCGGGAACGAACTTCGAGAAGGTGCGCGACGAGCCGTACCTGATCTTCCGCATCCGGAAAGCGGAGCGGACGACGGAACAAGCAGCCGCAGCGCGATCGGCTTCCCCCTGAATCCTATCGGCGCAGCGGCGTGCGCCCGACGATCCCCCTGCCCTGTTCGATCCGGTAGAGATGGTCGGCTGCCAACGAAGGAAAGGTTTCCTCCGATCCGTCGGGCCAGCGGACGGTCAGGCGGTCCACCTGCTTCGCTTCGCCCAGCCCGAAGGTGACGGTCAGCTCCGACTGGCTCAGGTAGGAACCGCCGGTGGTGACGAAGCGCGTCAGTCTCCGCGATCCGACGACGGCGCGGAGCCGGGCACCGATCGCCTCGCGGTTCGGCGGGACGCCCGTCAGGCGAACGCGAACGAGATGGGCCTTTCCCGTGGAATCGTTGCGGATCAGGCGAGGCCGACCACCGTTGGCCCCCACCAGCACGTCGAGATCCCCGTCGCCGTCGATGTCCGCAACCGCCAGCGCCCGCCCCACCATGGGGCGACGGAAGGCGTCGCCGAGCCGATCGGTCACTTCCACCAGCCGTTTCCCGCCGTCATTGAGGAAAAGCTGCACCGGCTGGGCGAAGGTCCAGCCTTCCCGCACGGACGCGATGTCCGGCTCGATGTGCCCGTTGGCCGCCAGCAGATCGTCGTATCCGTCGAGGTCCATGTCCGCGAACATCACCCCGAAGGTCAGCACGGCAACGGTGGGGTTGGCGAGCCGCATGGCGCCCGCCCGGTCGATGAACGCCTGTTTGCCCGCCTGGGTGTACAGCGACATCGGCTCGCCGCTGAAGTTGCCGATGGCGATGGACTTGGCGCCTCCGTTGGCGAGATCGGCCACGCTCACCCCCATGCCCGCGCGGGCCAGACCGTTCTCGTCGTAGGCGACCCCCGCCGAAAGCGCCTCGTCCGTGAACCCGCCCTTGCCCGTGTTGATATAGAGGAAGTTGGGTTGCGTATCGTTGGTAACGACGAGGTCCGGCCAGCCGTCGTCGTTGAAGTCGTCGGCAACGACCGAAAGGGACTTGCCGTCCGGATTGTAGACGCCCGCCTCGGTGGTGACGTCGGTGAACGTCCCGTCGCCCTCGTTGCGGAACAGCACGCAGGTGGCGCCTTCGTATCGTTGCGGGGTGGCATAGCTTTTCGTCTTGCCGTCCAGCGTCGTCCAGATGTCCGTCTCCGGCGTCCACTGCACGTAGTTGGCCACGAACAGATCGAGATCCCCGTCGCGGTCGTAGTCGATCCACGCCGCCCCCGTGGACCATTCCCATTCGGATGCTTTTCCCGTCCGGCCGAACCCCACGCCCGCTTCGTCGGTCACGTCCACGAAGACGCCGCCCTCGTTGCGAAGGAGGTGATTCTTCCCGACGGCCGTAATGTAGACGTCCGCGTCTCCGTCGCCGTCATAGTCCGCCATCGCCGCCCCCATGCCGTAACAGAGAATCCGGTCCAGACCCGTCCGCGCCGTCACGTCCTCGAAGGTTCCGTTCCCCCGGTTGCGATAGAGCCGGCTGACGGGATCCGGGGCACCTTCCGGTCGATGCCCGGGCCAGTAGCGACTGTTGATCAGCAGAATGTCCGGGTGATCGTCTCTGTCGAAATCGAAGAACCCCGCCCCGCCGCCCATCGTCTCCGGCATCCATTTCTTGCCGAACGCGCCGGTGACGTGCACGAAATCGATGCCCGCTTCGTCGGTGACGTCGGTGAAACGAAGATCGCCGCCGATGGCGCGTTCGGCCGTCGGCGGTTGCGGCGCGGAGATCACGTCCGGGCGGATGTAGGCGGAGGCGGGGACGGCCTCGGCGGGTTGCTCCTTCTCGCACCCCACGACGATCAGCACCGCGGCAAGAAGAAACAACCGAACAGAATCAATCATCGCCCGCATCACCCTCGATTCCCGCCCCTCTTCATCACACATCCTCCCGCTCCCTCACGGTCGCGGCTCTGTTGTGCCGTCGCGGCTCGGTTTCCGGACGCCGTTCGGTTTTCTCCAGATGCCAAATGCCGACCCCTGAATCTTCTCCGCCGACCGCACCCCGGCGTCACGGCGTGGCGGACAACGTCCCCGCTTCAACCGCGCCGGCGGTGGCCTCGGTGACCGGACCGGCGGTCAGGTCGTGCACGTGGATGGGCTGGGCCTCGCGGTTGTCCTGCGGATGGGCAAGCCGATACGCCTTGGTCACCTCGTCCGCCGATTCGTCGATCTTGTACCGCAGATAGGCCTCTTCCGCCTCCTCCGCCCGTCCCCGGTCCCCCATCGCGCGGGCGGCCAGCATGATGTGATACCACGCCACGCGGTCCTCCGGGTCGATGCGCAGGACCTGTTGCATGGCCTCGATCGCCTTGTCGTACTTGCCGTCCAGGAAATACGTCCGCCCCAGGTTACGCCACGTCGCGCGATCGTCGGGGAACTTCTGGAGCACGCGACGATAGGCGCTGGCCGCCTCCACGTATCGACCGTCCTCCTGAAGCAGCACGCCCCAGAACCACGCCGTCTGCGGATCGTTGGACGCCAATTCCTCGCAGCGCAGCAGGTGATGGTACGCCTCGGCAAGCCGCCCGTCGCGCAGCGCCACCCGCGCCAGATTGCGAGGCCCGTCGAGCCGATCGGGCACCAGCTCAGCCACCTTGGCGAACGCCGCCTCCGCCC
>CAZNQN010000408.1:0-2946 GCA_964574925.1 uncultured Phycisphaeraceae bacterium
GCTCCTGGGTGATCGGCCGGGACTGGTACCGCCCCTATCGCCGATTCCTCGGGCAGCCGCGGGAGGCGGCGCCCTCCGGGCGATGGGCGAAAGCGTTTACGCCGAATGCCTCGCCATTCTATGAACGGCTCCGCAGGATGGGCGGCGACGATCTGATCCTGGTGAGCAACTACCACGAATTCGTCACGTTCGAGACCGGACTTCCCGCCCTGCCGATCCCCCCGGATCGCAAGACGTTCGACCGGTGGATCGACCGCATCCGTCGCCGCCGGGGGATCGACCGCCCGCGCGTGGTGTTCGCCCTCGACCCGGACAACCGCTGGCGGAGTTACTGGATCCCCGATCCGAGCGACATCGTGCAACGATTCGACTTGAAGCCCATCACGGACGCGGGGGGAGAACCGATTCCCTATCTCTATCGCTACGATTCCGGAACCGTGAGGACCGCCCGGCGAGCGGGTTGCGGCAACCGCCGCAACGTCCTTCGTGCAAGCGATTCGGCACTCGAAGGGTCGTTCAGAGTCGAAGACGAATCGCTCTCTCACCTGTCTTCGTGCGCGCTCACGCGCACAGCCAGACGGTCGCGGCTCTGTAGCGCGTTCCCCGACCGGATCCGCCGGCGATGCGTGGCGGCGCGTCCCTATCGCGGTGCGTAGCGGCGGCTGATCCGCAAGGGAATCTCGATCCGCCGACGATCCCGCCATATGCCGAGGGTCGTCTCGTCCCCCGGTTTCAGCTTCGCCAGCAGACCGGACAGGTCCTCGAGAGAGGCGACGGCTTTGCCGCCCAATGACAGGATGATGTCACCCGGCTGGACGCCCGCTTCGGCCGCACCGGTTTCGGGGATCACCTCATGCACGTAGACGCCTCCCGGTCCCTTCCAGCCGGTCGCTTCCACCTTCTCCGCCGTTTCCGGGTCGTCGAGCGGACCGACCCACACGCCCAGCATCCCCGGCCCGCCCTCGATGAGATCATCCACCAGCGCCCGGACCTGTTTGACGGGGATCGCAAAGGCCACACCGTCGTATTCCCCGTTGCGGGTGGCCATCGCCGTGCTCACGCCGATCACCTCTCCCCGCAGGTTGACGAGCGGTCCGCCGCTGCTGCCCGGCGTGATCACCGCGTCGGTCTGGATGAGGGATTCATACGTCGTCGTGCCGATCAGCACGCCCCGCCGGTTGATGGCGCTGACGATCCCCTTGGTGACCGAGCCTTCCAGCCCGAAGGGATTGCCCACGGCGAAGACCTCTTCGCCCACGCTGACGGCATCGGCCTTCGCCAGCGGCAGAGCATGCAGGTCGGGCAGGTCGATGTCGATCACGGCCAGGTCCGATTCCGGGTCCGCCCCCAGGACGCGTCCCGTCGTCGAGCGACCGTCGGCCAGCCGCACGAAGACCCGCTCCGCCCCGCTGACCACATGGGCGTTGGTCAGGACGTACCCGTGCTCGGCGTCGAAGACGAAACCGCTGCCCAAGTCCGCGGCGACGTTGTCCGGAAGGTCGCTTTCCCCGTCGGCTTCGGCACCTTGCGGCGAGGGCGAAGCGTTCTCCTTTCCAGGCTCACGCGTCCCCCGGCTGGAGGCCGCGTGATCGGCCCCTCCTTGCAGCACGCTGTCCAGGGTCAACACGCGGGAGCGTTTCTCGATGCTGACGACGGCCGGTTTGACCAGCTCCGCCACGACGGCGTTGGTGTGATTGCGGCGGTGGATGTCGTCGGTGTCGAGGGACTCTCGCAGCGCCTGCAACCGACCCCGCTCCCAGAGATACGCGACGTGCTCCACCAGCCCGCTCCGCGACCCCACGAACAAAAGGAGCATCAGGCCGAAACACAGTCCCACGAACGCGCCGACATCGAATCTGCGACTCATCATTCCGTTCCGGGCGAGGCGAAGCCCGTCGATCCGCGTTCCGCACGGCCGGCCGGCTCATCACCGATCATTGTATCCCCGCGATGGGCGGGACTTCAAACCGAACGGTCTCCCTGCACCTGTAGACGTCCGGC
This sequence comes from uncultured Phycisphaeraceae bacterium, assembly GCA_964574925.1. Lineage (GTDB taxonomy): Bacteria > Planctomycetota > Phycisphaerae > UBA1845 > UBA1845 > CAZNQN01. The sequence continues at coordinate 2,002 of CAZNQN010000408.1, forward strand.
GGAAAGGCTGGTTCCCTTCATCACTCGATCAGTTCCGTCAACCGCTGCGGCACCAGGTCCGCCAGCCGCTGAATCGTCAGATCGGGCTGCGGAAAGCGATCGGCCGGATGGTGCATCAGAACGGCCACACTCTTGCACCCCGCCCGGCGGGCGGCCTCCACCCCGACGGGGGCGTCCTCCACCACCACACATCGGCGCGGAGGAAGCCCCAGCTTCTCCGCCGCCCGCAGAAACACCTCCGGATCGGGCTTGCCTTTCGACACGTCGTCCCCGCTCACCACGGCGTCGATCACGTCCGCGATCCCCATGGCGGAAAGGATCAGCTCGATGTTCTCCCTCGGCCCGGAGGAACCGACGGCCAGGCGGACGCCGCGCTCGCGCAAGCCGCGGACCAGATCGACGGCGCCTTCCACGATGGGCGGATCGGCCCGGATCAGATCGCGGTAGATGGCCTCCTTCCGCCGCGCCAGCGCTTCGAGCCGATCCGGCGGGACGGGTCCGAACAGCAGCGGGATGATGTCGCGGTTCTGTCGCCCGAAGGTCTCGGCGAACTGTCGCTCGGTGACGGTCCGGCCGTGCTCGGCGGCCAGCCTCTGCCAGCTTCGAAAATGCGGACGGGCCGAATCCACCAGCACCCCGTCCATGTCGAAGATCACGCCGCGATCGTTGCCGTCGTCGCCCATCGTTTTCCCTGGCGCATTTTCCGCGATTGCGTGCCGGTCGTTCCTTCGTTCGGGGCGCGGAGAGGACGGATGCTTCGCGCGGGCCGAAGGAACTGTTTCAAAACTCGTTCGGCGAACCAATGGACGTTCGTGTCCATGGTGCGGAGCCCGGCACGTTCCGCTCCCTTACGGTCGCGGCTCTGTCAAGGGTCCTCCGTCTACATCTGCCACCACCGTTTTGAAACACCCCCCCAAAAGCCCGGAGCTCGGAACACGAAAACGC
>CAZNQN010000409.1:0-2935 GCA_964574925.1 uncultured Phycisphaeraceae bacterium
GGTCATCCGCGCCGCGCTGCCGTGCCCGGATGTCGATTTCACGCTGACGCACAACGACCGCGTGCGGCTTCGCCTTCCCGCCGGCGGATCGCTGCACGATCGAATCGCCCGTGTGTACGGGGCCGAACTGTCCAAGGCACTGCTATCGACGAAGCGCGAGGAACGCGGCGTCCGGCTGGAAGCGTATCTCGCTCCGCCGGCCCAGTCCCGCGCGGGGGCCCAGTGGCAGTACGTCTTCGTCAACGGCCGCTACGTCCGCGATCGCCAGATCCAGCACGCGATCCGCGAGGCCTATCGCGGCCTGATGGAACCGAACCGTTACGCCGTCGTTTTCCTGTTCCTCACCCTCGATCCCGCGATGGTGGACGTCAACGTGCATCCGACCAAGATCGAGGTCCGCTGGGCCGACGGCCGCTTGATCTATTCCCAGGTGCTCAGCGCCCTGCGCGACGCGCTGCGGGAAGCCGACCTCGTCCCCGCGCTGCGCACCCGGTCCTCCGAGCCGATCGACGACGCCCGCCGCGACGCGCTTCGACGCCGACTGGCCGACGAGCTCAAGGCCACCCCCCCCATTGTTCCACATGCCGGTGCGCTGTCCGGTCCGGTCCCCGCCGATCAAAGTGACAGATCGTTGGCACCACCGGCCCGGCCCGGCGGCGACGCCCTGGAAAGCTGGCGACTGCTCTACGGGCGGGAAGACGGAAGCGGTCCTTCGCTTCCCGGTGTCGTGCAACGATCGGAAAACGACCGCACCGCCGAAAACATTCTCGAGGGCCTTGCGGGTGAACCGCCCGCCCGCCCGCGGGCCATCCAGATGCACAACCTCTATCTTGTCGCCGAAACCGAGGACGGCATCCTCATCGTCGATCAGCACGCCCTGCACGAACGGGTCCTGTACGAACAGTTGCGCGAACGCATCACCGCCGGTCCGCTTGAATGCCAGCGCCTTCTCCTGCCCGAACCCGTGAACGTCCCGCCTCAGCAGATCGCCCTTCTGGAGCGGCACGCCGAGCTGCTCCGCCGCGTGGGGATCGAAGCCGCCCCCTTCGGCGACAACGCCGTCGCGGTCCACGGCGTGCCGAGCCTGATTCGTTCGGGGGACGTGGCTTCGTTCATGGCCGATCTGCTCGATCGTCTCGCCCAATGGGAGGACGCCGCCGCCCCCGACCGCGTCCTCGACGAAGTGCTGAGCATGATGGCCTGTCGCGCGGCGGTCAAAGCCGGCGACCCGCTCGCCCCGGAGGAGATCGAGGCGTTGTTCGCCCGCCGGCACCTGATCGACAAGGCCACCAGTTGTCCGCACGGCCGGCCCACCATGCTTCGCCTCACCAAGGCCGACCTCGAACGCGGCTTCCACCGCACCTGACACGCAACGGGAACCGTTTGTCGCGACACTTCTCCTTTTTCGTGTTCCGAGCCGCGGACTTGAAGTCCGCGCGATACAGCAGGATTCCGTCCGCATCCGATGGGGATAGGACGGGTCCACAATCTGGAGAAATGCCGTCAAACCGGATCGTGATTCCTTGAACATCGCCGGATGACCGCCCGCCGGAAGGGGGGCGTGCGGATCAAAAGAGCGTGTACGCCTTGTAACCGGACAGTACGGTGACGATGACCAGCACGGAAACCCCGAGCGCGTTGCCGACCGGGCCGTTGACGTGCGCGCCCAGAACGTCTCTTCGATTCATCACCATCAGCAGAAAGGCCGCCACGACGGGCAGCAGCAGGGCGTTGGCCGCCTGCGCCGCGATGATCGCTTCCAGCGGCGCGCCGCCCGCCGCCAGCGCGCATCCGGTTCCCGCGACGACGATGGCGAGTCCCACGAGTCGGAACCGGGTCGGATGCGTGTGCGGTTTGAAGCCCACGACCCCGGCCGTGGCATAGGCCGCCGCCAGCGGCGCCGTGATGGAACTGGTCAAGCCCGCCGCGAACAACCCCGCCGCAAAAAAAGTCCGCGCCGCCCGTCCGAGGAGCGGTTCGAGCTGCCGCGCCATGTCCGCCGCGTCGGTGATCGGGGTTCCGGACGCATAAAAGGTCGCCGCGGTCACGACGATGGCCAGCGTGATGATCCCGCCGAGGGTCACGGCCAGGGCGGTATCCCATCGCGCGCGGGACAGCGCTTTCCTCCGATGCTCCGCCCGCCCCCACGTCTCTTGGACCGCGCTGGCGTGGAGGAAGAGGTTGTAGGGTACCACCGTGGTGCCGATCAGCGCGATGGTGGTCGTCAGCGCTCCGGCAGGGACGGTCGCGTGCACCATTCCGCGGACCATCGCCGAGGCATCCGGTTTCGTCATGCCCGCGGTGAGAAGAAACACGCCGCTCATCAGCGCGACCAGACCGATCAGGATGCGTTCGATGGTCGGATAGGTGCCGGTGAGGATCAACACGGCGGCCGTCGCGCCCACCGCCAGCGACCACACCGCCCGTCCGCCGCCGAGGATCGCTTCCAGCCCCAGCGCCGCGCCCAGGATGTTGCCTGTCTGAAAGGCGGCGTTGCCGAAGGCAATGGCGACGATCACGAGACCGGCCGCCAGCACGCGAAGCGTCGGATGCGGCGCAAGCGTCGCTTGCAGCGCTTCGCCCAGTCCGTTTCGCGTCACGAGGCCCACGCGCGCCGACATTTCCTGAAGGATGATCGTCGCCGCCACCGCGAAGACCAGCACCCACAGCAGGGCGAATCCGAAACCGGCGCCGGCTCGCGTGGCCGTGGTGATCGTTCCCGGCCCGATGAACGCCGCCGTCACCAGCAGCCCGGGACCGAACCGTCGCTCACGAGTCATCGAAACAGCCTCGCACCTTCACTATCGGACATATTCCGACCCTGCGGATCGGTCCTTTTTCCGTGGAACCCGGAGGCGTCTCGCTGCCTCGCGCAGGCGTCGAGCGCGCGAGTCGGAACACGAACACGAGAACGGCGCTGGGGATCATTCCTTAC
>CAZNQN010000410.1:0-2929 GCA_964574925.1 uncultured Phycisphaeraceae bacterium
GTGCAACTGCCCGACCGACTGCGGTGCGACGACCTGCGGCGACGGATGTTGCGGCACCGGAGAAGACTCGTGCAACTGCCCGGCCGATTGCGGCGCGACAACCTGCGGCGACGGCTGCTGCGGAGCGGGCGAAGATTCCTGTAACTGCCCGGCCGACTGCGGAACCACGACGTGCGGGGACGGTTGCTGTGGTACCGGAGAAGATTCGTGCAGTTGTCCGACCGATTGCGGCGGCGTGTGCGTGCCGGCCACGGGCGAACGCGGGCTGCTGATCACGGCGTTGTTGATGGTCCTTGCAGCCGGGATGATCCTCGGGCGGGAGCGACGACGCGCGGCCGGATAAAGCATTTCTCCAACAATGCGGACCGGCCCGATTCCCATCGGATGCAGATGGAGTCCGGTTCGATCGTGCAGGGCCCAAGCCCCCGGCTCGAAACACAAAAACGAGAAATGCTCTTTCAATGTGGATCCATCTCATCCCGCAGATGCGGAAGGCGGAGATTATGGGGAGGATCGTTCCCTCCCTCAGCGGCTTCTTGCGAGTCCGTCCGCGCTTTGCTCTCGAAGGGAAGGTTCAGGATCCGGGGGAGGAACCGTTGCGTCCTCTCTGCCGCAACCACGCCGCATAGCGGTCGTCCAGTTCGGCGGCGCGGTGCAAGTGCGTCAGCGCCTCGCGCTGCCGACCGCGGGCGGCATAAAGGCGTCCCAGGTTGAAGTGGGCGTCGGCCTGATCGGGCCGGATCCGCAGCGCCTCCAGCCAGATTCTCTCCGCCCGTTCTCCCTCGCCGACCTTCCATAAGGCATAGGCGAGGTTGTTGCACAGGTCGGCGTCGGGCGGGAGCAGATCGCGCGCCCGTCGGTAATGGGGGACGGCCTCGGAAAACCGCCCCAGATGACCCAGCAGCGTACCGAGGTTGTATTCCGCCTCGCCGAGGGAATCATCGAGGGAGACGGCGCGGCGATAGCTCGCCACGGCTTCTTCCCACCGCCCCAGCTCCGCCAGCACGCCGCCGAGATCGGCCCAGACTTCCGCCCGTTCCGGCTTAAGCGCCGCGACCGTTCGGAACTGCCGCTCGGCCTCGACGTACGCACCCCGTAACGCCAGCGCCGCTCCCAGCGCCATCCGCGCGGAGACCATCGTCTGTTGCTGATGCGGATTCCCGTTCGTCGTCTTGATGACGAGTCGAAGCTGTTCCTCCGCCTCCTGCTTCCGTCCCAGCGCGTCGAGGGCCCGCGCGTAGGAAAACCGGATACCCGCGTCCCCGGGATACCGCCGCAGAAACCGCTTTGCATAGACGACCGCCGATTCCGGATCGGAAAGTCGAAGTGAGACGCCCACGAGACTCCGCTCCACGTAAGCATTGTCGAACAGGCCCCAGCGATCCGCGGTCAGCAGGTGGGCCCTGGCAGCGCGGGCAAGCTCCAACGGTGCGGGGTTGCGGGTAACGCCGCGCGAAATCGAGCCGCGGACTTCAGTCCGCACGATCGTTCGGGAGGCTTCCGCATCCGTCGAGAGTGTTTCATGCGGGGCGTGCATGGCCGCCTCCGCCAGTCGCAGACCCGTGAATTCGTGATAGCGGATCCATCCGCTGTGGGCGACGAACAACGTCGCCGCCGCCATCAGGACCGTAAACGCCTGACCGGCCGGCGTCAGGCGACCCCGCTCGCGCAGGAACCGGTTCGCAAGACGCACGTTCGGTTCCCGCGCCAGCCGCAGGGCCGTCACGGTCGCATACGCGGCGATCGCGCCGAACGCCAGCGACAGCAGAAACGGGATCTGTCCGTACAGACCGCGGAACGACAGCAGCACCGTCAGGAACACCCCCGCCATGACCAGTTCTTCGCGGAGGGAGAAATCGTACGGCAGCCCGAAGCGTCCCACACCGCGAAGCGACGTCAGCAGCGACGGCTTCCCCCAGCCGTAGCCGATCGCTCCGTGCGGACACGCGCCGACGCAATCGAGGTCTTTCAGGCAGGCCGGATTCACCACCATCCCGAACCGGTCGATCTCCTCGTGGACGCGGATGTGGCTGGTGCATACGCTCGTGCAGGTGCCGCACTGCCGACACGTCCCCTTCAACCGGATCTTGCCGGGGGCGAGCCGATCCGCCAGACCGAACACCGCCCCGTAGGGACACACGTAGGTGCAAAACGACCGCGAGCCCAGCAGATAGACGACCACGAACCCGCAGGTCAGAAAGGTCAGCACGATGATGCCCGGACCGGGCAGGTTGCGCCAGAAGTGCTGCGTGGTGAACGATGCCCATCCGTCGGCGTCGGTGGCGAGATGGAACGTGGGAAACGCCCGCGTCCGCCACATCCGCACGACCTGCGGCCAGAGGAACATGTAAAAGGCCGTCAGCGGCGGCACCCACAGCAACAACCGCGACCGCACCGGCTTGAGCGGGATCCGCAGCTTCCGCAGCAGGTACGCGCACAAATCCTGCAACACCATGATGTGGCACGCCCACGAGCAGAAGAAGCGTCCGAAGACCATCGCGCCCACCACCAGCGCGGACATGAACAAAAAGCCGGCGGTGATGATCCCCAGCTCCAGCGTGTACATCACCTCGTTGAGTTCGAGGGGGGCGAGCGTTTTGCCGCTGAGTTTCCAGTGCAGGACGTGCAGGGCGAAGACGACGTAGACCAGCGAAAGCGACAGCGCCCGCCAGCGGGCGTAGTTCCGACGCCGCGCGGCTCGCGCGGAGACGCCGATCTCAGCGGCCGGCACCTTCCGATCGGATCGTGAGGACGCGGAGCGTGTTCGATTGCCGGGCAAGCGCGGATCTCCCCCCTCTTCTCCGGCCTGCGATATTATAGCCGGTCTCGCCTCCGCAGACCGGATCCGGGCGACGCCGGAACCGGGCGGCACGATCCGTACCGCGGCCGCCGTTTCGCTCGTTTTTCGACCGCCTTTTCGGTCTTGCCC
>CAZNQN010000411.1:0-2928 GCA_964574925.1 uncultured Phycisphaeraceae bacterium
TCTCGTTTTCGTATTCCAGGCCTCAGACTTCAAGCCCGCGCGACGGTTCCGCACGTCATCCGCCTCCGGTGGGAAAAGAACCGGTGTACATCGTTGAGAAATGTCCGATGATGGCCTTCCCATCCGTTCCCGGCAACAACCCGGTGAGTCTGCGGGAAAAAGGCTCTACGTCGTCTCGTCTTCTTCCAGCAGGTCTTCTTCGGAATGGATGGCCGTCTGGTCGGCACTGGACGCCAGCGCTTCCAGCGCCGCGATGGGGTCGATCTCGTCCTCCGCGGTGAGAACATGTTCGGACGTGCTCACCGACGAACTTCCCGGGCGGGAGCCGCCGGGGACGGCCTTGGAGCGGATCTCCACCAGATCCTCATCCGCGGGCACCCCGTCGATCTGCACGGTGAAGACCACCGGCCCGATCAGGATCTGGTCCCCCGGCTGAAGGGCCCGCTCCCGGATCCGCCGGTTGTTCACGAACGTCCCGTTGGACGCCCCCAGATCGCGCAGCGTCACCACGTTTCCTTCGACCACGATTTCCGCATGATGGCGGGACACGGTGGCCAGGGGAATGCGGATCGTGCAGTCGTTCTTCCGCCCCAACGTGGTCGTGCCCGGCGGGAGCGAGAACACCCGTCGGGTGCCGTCTTCGCGGAACATGATGAGGTTCACGTCCATCCCAGCCGGTCCCCGTCGAAAGGGTCCAGACTCGCCCGGTTCACGGCCCGTACTATACCCCGTCCCGGCCCGCCCTTCAACGACGACCCATCGGGCCGCGTCCGCCAAACGCCCACGCCGCCCTTGGAAAACAACCCTTCTGCGATCCCCCCTCCGGCGAGCCCCGGATGCACACCTCCTCCGAACACGGTACGATCGTCGCGTCATGCAGGGTACGCCTTTCCAAGCCGTCGATTCTTCCCTGGCCGCAGAGCGTGACCCGTGCGGGCTGTACGTCCACATCCCCTTCTGCGAGACGAAGTGCGGCTACTGCGACTTCTACTCGGTGGCGTTGAAGGGGCGGGATCCCGCCCCGCTCGTCGATCGGGTGATGCACGAGCTGGAGACTCGCCTGCGCGCCGCCGGACGGAAGATCCACACCATTTTCTGCGGCGGCGGAACGCCGACTCTCTTGCCGATCGGACCGTTGCAACGACTGTTGGATGCGCTGACGCGCGTGCGGGCGGTTCACCCGGTCGGCGAATTCACGGTGGAGGCCAACCCGGCCACGGTCGACGACGAAAAAGCCGCCCTGCTCGCCGCCGCCGGCGTGACGCGCGTTTCGATGGGAGCGCAGTCCTTCCACCCCGCCGAACTCGCCACCCTCGAACGGATCCACCAACCGCAAGACGTCCCCCGATCCGTGCGTGTCCTCCGCCGAAGCGGCATCCCGCAACTGAACCTCGACCTGATCTTCGGCATCCCCGGCCAGACCATGCGAACGTGGCAAGAGTCGTTGCACCGCGCGATCGAGCTGGAACCCGACCACCTCGCCTGTTACGGGCTCACCTATGAACCCGGAACCCGTTTCACCGCCCTTCGCGCGCAGGGCAAGTTGCAACCGTGCGATGAAGGTCTGGAAACCGAGATGTACCTCTGCGCGATCGATACGCTCGAAGACGCCGGTTTCGAACAGTACGAGATCAGCAACTTCGCCCGCCCCGGATGCCGTTGCCGGCACAATCTGATCTACTGGCGGAATCACGACTACATCGGCGTCGGGCCATCGGCCGCCGGATGCCTTCGCGGACGACGCTACAAGAACGTCGCCGACATCAGCGCCTACATCCGTCGCATGGACGCGGAAGGATCGGCCGAGGCGGAGTCGGAAACCCTCGACCCGCCCCGCCGGATGGTGGAGATGGTGATGATGCAACTGCGCCTGCGCGATGGTCTTTCCGTATCGGCCTTTCGACAACGGTTCGGCATGGATCCGCGAAGTCTTTTCCGCGACCCGTTGCAACGATGGCAGTCCCACGGAATCGTGCGCGTCGATGACGAGCGGATCGCCCTGACCCGCCGGGGGTTGCTTGTCGCCGACGCCGTCATCCGCGAACTGGCCGCCGCGATCTGGAACGGCATCCCCGCCGATCCACCGCCGCAGGCGAACGCCGGCACCGCCCTCTCTCTGCCCGTCCGCTCCGGCACATCTTGATCCGTCATCCCCCCGCGCCAGCGAAATCACCCCAACTGCGCCGCATCGCCCAACAGACCCGCGACCGCATACCGAGCCGCGACCGTGAGGGAGCGGTCCGACCGCTTCAACTGAGCCGCGCCCGCACGCTGACAGGTGAGGGAGCGGCAATCAGAATGTCGAATCATGCACCGCGAACAAAACCTTTCCCGTCCCCGCGTTCCGAGCCGCGCGCTTGAACCCCACGCCATGCAACGGCACTCCTTCTGCATTTGATGGAGAAACGCACGCTCGACGTGTTCGAGAAATGCTCTCAAACCCCCGATCGGGCGCAGGATCACGGAACCGCCGCGCCGGGACGGCGCGACTCCGCAAGGCGGGACGATCCGCCCTTACTCTTCCGGCTCGATCGTGGTGGTGATCTTCAGGGAGGCGAACTGTTCGACGTACAGTTCGGCCCGTTCGCGGTGCGTCACAAGAAGCAGCGACACGCCGGTTTCATGCGCTTCGATGGTGCGGACGACGGCCTCCTCTTCGCACAACGGCGTGACGCGCACGATCGAGCGGATCACATGCTCGAACGTGTTGACGTCGTCGTTGTGCAGCAAAAGCTTGTAGCGCGGAAGCTCCTTCGGCTTGCGTTTCGGCGTTTCCGGTTTCCGAACGGGAGCGGGCGCGGCCACACGACCGGATTCCGTCGCCTCATCCTTTCGGGATGTCGTCTCTTCCTCAGCCATGGCTCATCCGTCGATCGGGCTATGGGCATCCGCGACGTCGGTACCCTCCAGGGGAAAGGTCGTCTCCCC
>CAZNQN010000412.1:0-2922 GCA_964574925.1 uncultured Phycisphaeraceae bacterium
CGAGCTCCAGCAACCCGAATCTGGAACGAAGAGCGGCAAACGTTCGAGGAATGAGCATTGTCTCGCCAGAGAGGATACCGTGCGGATCGACGACAACTTGACTTTCCGTGAAAGGAATTTGCGATGACGCGCAAAAGAGTCCGGCATTGGGGGGCCGCGCAGATGATCCTCGTGGCGGCCTTTTTCCATTTTACGGGGGCATGTTCGCCAACTGAGATGCGAACGCATCCGGGCGAAACGAGTGGAAGTCAGAACAAAGGGGCGGTGACGCTGGCGTCGGGGACGATGCTGAAAGCGTCGCCGATGAACAATGTGCTCGGACTTTGGATGCGGGGTCGAACGGACGATGCGGTCGCGCGGTTCCTGGCTTTGGACCGGACGGCTTCGAAACGCGAGGAGACATTTTGCCTCGTTGCCATTTCTGAGGACGACTACCTTCAATTGCCGTGCGAGCAGCGGGTGGGCGTGCAGGGCATGCTGGGCGAGAGTTATACAAAGGCGCGTATCTTTGCGAGGCAGATCGTTCGCCGAGCGCGCAAAACGTGGGCACAGGGCGACCATCGGAGAGCCTTGGAGCTCCTCGACGCCCTGGAAGCGTTCGGCGCAGGTAACACCGGTCCGCACGTGACTCGATACGCCGATCTCGTCGGCAAGGCGATCGTCCGCGTCGCCGGTGAAACGCGGAAAGAGCTCCAAGAGGCCGGATCGAACTGATTCCCCGCTCCAAACCTCGACCGATCCGCGGTCGGGGGCTGCGGCGACCTCCCAACCGGCCGCGCCTATGATCGACTCGCGATGGCGGCCGCCAGGGGGTGGACGAAGTGCGGCACGACCTTGTCGACGGCCAGGTCCTCCGCCACGTCGAACAGTTTGGGCAGCACGGCCTCGGGCGACGCCGTCGGGTCCAATCCCCAGTATTTGCGGGCGGTCAGGAAGATGCTGATCGGCTCCCCTTCGAACGTTCCGTTGCGGACCTCGTAGGTGGTCGTGCGGGACTTGACCTCCACATAAGCCTGCAGATCGCAGCTTTTCGTCAGGGCGATGCCGAAATACGGCTGGGCGTCGATCACGTGCGCCGCCTCGTCCCCGAACAGCAGGGCGGAGACGAAATGATCGGCCCAGAAGGTCTCCGCCACGAGCTGGTCGTGGTTGCCGGAGTAGTCCAGGTCGAAGCCGTAGATCACTTCCAGATGGTCGTAGTCGATGTCGGTGAACGAGAAGTGGTACGGGGCCTGCGTCAGGATCAGCCCGCCGAAGCGCTGTACCGTTTCCGTATTCGGCGGCGCGTATTGCCCGAAGCGCAGGCTGCCCGCATCGATGCGGATCCAGCGGCGCGACCCGTGGTCGTCCGGTTCTTCTTCCAGGATGATCGCGTTTCGTTCCGTCCGCCGCAGCTTGCACAACCGCGGGTATTCCTTGCGGATGCGGTCGAGAAAGTGCAGCACGGTGTCCCGCTCGAGCGTCATGTCGAGCTTCAGATACAACCGCCCGCTGATGTAGAAATCATCGCATACGGCAGCGAGGCTGTGCCCCATGGTCGGTTCTCTCTTTACGGTTGTCGATCGATGTCGGGAAGGATGAACGCGACGGATTATGCAACGGGACGCCCGTGATCGCAACCGTTTTCCGATTGCGTTTCTTAGATCGTCGGGCGCCTTGCCCGTCGCGCCCCCCGCGGGAAAGATGGTGGCCGGCCGGTGCGCGCACGACCGTTCGAGCGCACGAGCCGCGCGGCGTTGCCGTTGGGCGCAGGAGCGCGGAAGCACAGAGCAAAGCATGGAACCGATCGTCTCAGGACCGTCGCACGAGAAGATCATCCGGCACGTGCTTGTGACTTTTCTCGTGGCGGCATTCGCAGCGGCCTTCCTGCTGGACGGCTATTGGGGGTATGCCACCAACAACGCCCGTCAGCTTGTGAAATCTTTGGGGATGCGTACGGATCGATTGCCCACGCCGCAGCCCGACCTGACCGCCGAGAAGGGGCACCGGCTGGAACGGGAACTCACAACCGGGGACAGTCTCCTGGCTGCGGAACGGCTGCTCGGTCCGCCGGCCATCGTTCAGGACAATCACCGCTACTACCTCGGTCCGGGCGGGCATCTCCGCATCGACACCCGCGGCGGGCGGGTGGCGCGGGTGACCTGGGTGGACGGTATCCATACGGAAACCGACATCGCGCTCCAGCGGTTGATCGGATGGATCCTGGCCGGGCTTGCCCTGCTGCTGGGTGGGGCAACGAACGCACGGGCGGGGCTGAACCGCTGCCGATCCATGCTGAGCCGCCGGGAAACACACTGAGAACAACATGGGGATGCTTCCCCTCGTCCCGGCGTATCACTTCGCGGATCACCAAACGGTTCGGGGGTGAAGCCTTTCACCAAACGAAACCGTTCGAGTCGACCCCATGCCCGATCCGTCACCTGCGACTATCATCCTCGCCATGGGTTGGGTCCGATTGATCGCGGTGGAACGGTGTCGCCCGGGGGGCGGTACGTTCGTCGAACACGAAGGACGCGAGCTGGCCGTCTTCCTGCTCGACCCGCCGGGCACCGTCGCGGTGATCGACAACGCCTGTCCGCACGCGAGCGGGAACCTTTCCGGCGGGGAGGTCGCCGACGGCGTCGTCACCTGTCCCTGGCACCAGTGGCAATTCGACCTGACCACCGGGCAGTGCGTGCATTCGCGGATGGCGCGGGTGCGGCGCTACCCGGCCAGGATCGAGGACGGGTACGTATGGGTGCAGATCGCAGGAGCGCCCGAACGAGAAGACCCCGGCGGAGCATGAGGCGGAGACGGTGAGAGAGCCCCGCGCGTGGTCGGCGACCGGTACCGGTCGCGCGACGTCGTTCCCTTGCGAATCGCCCGATCGGGCAACCGCGCCCGCACGGTCGCGGTCCTGTTGAAGGGATCGCTCACAATTCC
>CAZNQN010000413.1:0-619 GCA_964574925.1 uncultured Phycisphaeraceae bacterium
GGCATCGCAGCCGCGCTGCTTACTCCGGGTGCCCTGCCCGGTCGGGCGAACCGGTACCTGGCGAGGCGGGCGGACATGGTGTTCGTGCAATGGGAGGAGGCGGGGGAGCATTTCCGGTGGCCGACCGAGGTGCGCGTTCTCGGATGTCCGGTCCGGGGGGCGTTTCTCCGCGCGACGCGGCGAGAGGGGATCGAACGGTTCGGGTTGGATCCCGATCGCCGGACGCTGCTGGTGACGGGGGCTTCGCAGGGGGCGCGGACGCTGAATCAAGCCTTTTGCGCCCTGCTGGATCTGCTGGAACGGCGTCCCCGGTGGCAGGTGCTTCACCTGACGGGGGAGAACGACCTGGCGGAAGTGCGGGAGGCCTATCGGTCGCGTCGCGTCGCGGGGCGGGTGCTGGCGTTCACCGATCACATGCCGGAGGCGATGGCCGCCGCCGATCTGGTGGTGTCCCGGGCGGGGGCCTCGACGCTGGCGGAGCTGACGGCCGTGGGACGGGCCTCGATCCTGATGCCCTATCCGTTCCACCGCGATCAGCATCAGACGGTCAACGCGCGGTGTCTGGTGCGGGCGTCGGCGGCGCGACTGGTGCCGGATCGCGCGAACGTGGCCGACAACG
>CAZNQN010000413.1:629-2922 GCA_964574925.1 uncultured Phycisphaeraceae bacterium
GCGAAACGGAGGGCGATGGCGGATGCGGCGCGGCGTCTGGGACGCGGTCAGGCGGCGATGGCGGTGGCGGAATCGCTGCTGGATCTGATGCGGCGGCGGGGGCGGATCGCCGGGCGTGAAACGGTGGAGGCGATGCGGTAACCTGCCCGATACGAGTACCGGGGCGCGGGCGCCGGGCGGTGCGGTCGGCGCGTCTTTCACCATCCCGAACACAACCCGGTCGAGGGAGCGACATGAACGCCCACACGGAAGGTGTCGAGGTCGAGCGGGCGCAGCGTTCCCCGCTGTCCGGTCGGCACGTGCACATGATCGGCGTCGGCGGGGCGGGCATGAGCGGGGCGGCGTCCATGCTCCTTGAGCTTGGCGCCGCCGTCTCCGGATCCGATCTCAGCGGCTTCGACGGCATGGGGACGCTGGTGGCGCAGGGCGCGCGGATCGCGGTGGGGCATGATGCCGCCCATCTTCCGCCCGAAACCGAATGGGTCGTGGTCAGCGCGGCCGTGCCGGACGACAACCCGGAACTGGTCGCCGCCCGCAAGCGGGGATGCCGGGTGCTCAAATACGCGCAGTTGCTGGGTCTGCTCATGGACGGCTTCCCCCATCGGATCGCCGTCGCGGGCACGCACGGCAAGTCCACCACGACGGGGATGACGGTCTTTCTGTGTCGGGCGTGCGGGCTGGACCCGTCCTTCGTGGTGGGGGCGACGTCGGCGCAATTGGGCGGCGGCAGCGGAATCGGAGCGGGCGAAACGTTCATCGCGGAGGCGTGCGAGTTCGACCGTTCGTTTCTCCACCTCCGTCCCACGTGGGCGGCGATCCTGAACATCGAGCCCGACCATCTGGACTACTACGGCAGTTTCGACGCCGTGGTGGAGGCGTTTCGGACCTTCGCCGCCGGGGTGGCGGGCGAGGGCGGGTTGATCGTCAACAGCGAGGATCCCCTGGCGAGAAGCGCGGCCCGCGGGGCCGGTGGTACGGTGGAGACGTTCGGCTTCGACGAGGAGGCGACCTGGCGGGCGGTGATCCGATCCGAATCGGAGGGGTGCTGCCGCTTCGACGTGCGGTTGCACGGGGAGCGACTCTTGACGAGCGAGCTGTCCCTTCCGGGTCGGCACAACGTGGCCAACGCGCTGGCGGCGACGGCGCTGACGGTGCGGGCGGGCGGCGATCCGTCGATCGTCGCCGAGGCCTTGCCCGACTTCCGGGGCGTGGACCGGCGGTTGAGCTGGAGAGGGAAGGGAAAGGGCGTCACGATCGTCGACGACTACGCGCACCATCCCACCGAGATCCGCGTGTCGCTGAAAGCGGTGCGGGATCGGTACCGTCCCCGACGGATGTGGGTGGTGTTCCAGCCGCACCAGGCGGCGCGGACGCGGCATTTCCTGGATGATTTCGCCGCCTCGTTCGACCGCGTGGAAGAAGTCATCGTCCCGAACATCTACGGGGCGCGGGAGACGGACGAGCAGGCGGCGATTCGGGGAGCGGAGGAACTGGTGTTGCGTATTCGCCGCTGTGGCGGACGGGCGCGGTACGTCTCCACACTGCGGGCGGCGGCGTCGCGGGTGGCGGAGGCGGTCGGTCCCGGCGACCTGGTGTTGACCATGGGCGCGGGCGACGTGTGGAAGGTGGCGGATGAGCTGGTGGAACGATTTTGCCGATCGAACGGCGCTTGATGTCCCCCTGGCGCCGATGACGTGGTTCCGCCTCGGCGGGCGTGCGCGGTACATGTTCCATCCGTCGGACGCGGACGATCTGTCCTGCTTCCTGCGGCGGGCGCTCGATGCGTCCGTGCCCGTGAAGGTGCTGGGCAGCGGGGCGAACGTGCTGGTTTCCGACGAGGGCTTCGACGGCGCGGTGGTGCGGCTCGACCGGGGATCGTTCAAAACGATCCGCTATCGGGAGGGCGCCGTGGAGACCGGCGCGGGGGTGGAGCTGATGCCGCTGAGCCGCACGTGCAGCGAGAGGGGTCTGGCGGGACTGGAAGGACTGGCGGGCATTCCCGCCTCGATGGGCGGGGCGGTGCGGATGAACGCCGGCGGGCGGTTCGGCGAGATCGGCGAGGTCGTCCGTCGCGTGGAGGTCGTCACCCCGCAGGGGGACCGGAAGACGATCGAAGGTCGTGCGCTCGGGTTCGGCTATCGCACCAGCGCGCTGAACGGTGCGATCGTGGTGCGGGTGGAGCTTCAGCTTCGACCGGACGATCCCGAGCGGGTGCGGGCTCGCTACGAGGAGTGTTTCGCGTACAAGCAGGCGTCGCAGCCGATGGCGGAGCACAGCGCCGGGTGCATCTTCA
>CAZNQN010000414.1:0-2920 GCA_964574925.1 uncultured Phycisphaeraceae bacterium
AACACGATGGCACGACGAAACGTCTGGACGGGAATCACATTGCTGGGGTTGACGGCCTGCGCCACGGCCGTCATCTGGACGGTCCGCGTGCGGGAAGCGTCCGCCCACTGTCAGATGCCCTGCGGCATCTACGACGATCCGGCCCGCATCGCCCAGTTGCGGGAGGATGCCGCCACCATCGAAAAGGCGGTCGCCCAGATCCGCGAGCTTGCCGGCAAGCACGATCCGCAATCGCTCAACCAAATCACCCGCTGGATCAACACCAAGGAACAGCACGCCTCCCACATCATCGAGGTCGTCTCCGAGTATTTCCTCACCCAGAAGGTCAAACCCAAGACCCCCGGCTCATCGGAGTACGAATCGTACCTGAAGAAACTCGCCGACCACCACGCCGTGATGGTCGCGGCCATGAAGACCAAGCAGACCGTCGATCCGGAAAAGGTCCACGCCCTTCAGCACGCGATCGACGCCCTGGCCAAGCACTACACGAAGTGACGCATTCTCATGCTGCGGGAGCGGGAGACCGCCGAGGACATGATCCCCCGGATTCAGCGCAAGATTCTGACGGAGGTGCTCTCGCTCCCGACGGCCCCCTTCGCGGAACATTTCGTCATCGACTACGTGGAGGCGTTCTGCCGGCGGCGGAACGTGCCTGTCGAGCGGGACCCGGATGGTAATCTGCTCGTGCATCTGCGGCAGCGCAACCGTCGCGTCCGCCGCCCCGTCTGCCTGACCGCCCACATGGATCATCCCGGTTTCGTGACCGACCGCATGACGGGCAAGGGGCGGGTCAGGGCGTTCTGGCGCGGCGGCGTGCCCAGGGAGTATTTCGTCGGCAGCGGCGTGCGCTTCTTCACCGCCGAGCACGGCTGGGTCCGCGGTCGCGTCCGCTCCGTGCGGACCGTCAAGCGGCTCGGACAGCTCCGCGTCGACACCGCCTCCATCGACGTCGAACGCCCCGTGGAATCCGGCACGATCGGCATGTGGGACTTTCCCGACCCCCGTGTCCGCGGACGGCGGATCTACGCTCGCGCCTGCGACGATCTGGC
Source organism: uncultured Phycisphaeraceae bacterium (assembly GCA_964574925.1). Taxonomy (GTDB): domain Bacteria; phylum Planctomycetota; class Phycisphaerae; order UBA1845; family UBA1845; genus CAZNQN01. Next base: position 1,050 of record CAZNQN010000414.1, read on the forward strand.
GGGCGCCGCGGCCATGCTCTGCGCCCTCGACGAACTCGTCCGCCGCGATCACGCCTGCGAGGTCTACTTCCTCTTCACGCGGGCCGAGGAGGTGGGATTCATCGGCGCCATGGCCGCCGCCCGCCGCAAGACCATCCCGCCCCGCTGTCTGGTGGTGGCCATGGAAACCAGTTCCGAGCGCGTCCACGCCCGCATCGGCGACGGCCCCATCCTCCGCGTCGGCGACCGGGCGAGCGTGTTCACGCCGGCGGTGACGGCATATTGTCACCGCGTCGCCCGCGAGCTCGCCGCCGTCGATCGTTCGTTCACCTTCCAGCGGAAGCTCATGGACGGCGGCACGTGCGAATCGTCGGCCTACTGCGCCTTGGGCTACGACGCGACCGGTCTGTGTCTCGCCTTGGGCAACTATCACAACGTCGATCGAACGCGCAACCGCCTCGGCCCGGAATACATCGACCTCCTCGACTTCCACAACGTGGTCAAATGGTTCGTGGAACTCGCCCGCGCGCCGCACCCTTATCGCGGGCGGGATGCGGACCTCGACCGCCAGCTCGCCGAACTGCGCAAAACCTACGCCCCCCTCCTGCGCGCCTCCCGCCGCAAACCCCGATAACCGTCCCGCCGCGCGGACACGATGGCGCGCGACCGCCATAACAGAGCCGCGACCGTGAGGGAGCGGTTTTGAATGTGGAATGACGAATGGGAATAGCGAACGAAACGGATCATCGGAAGCCCTTCGCCGCCTCCATGGAACTTGTCCGGACGATCCGTTCATTCAGCACTTATCATTCGCAGTTCTTCGTTCTGAACAGAGCCGCGACCGCCATAACAGAGCCGCGACCGTGAGGGAGCGGTACAGCAAACAGTGAAGGATGAATCACGAATGGACGGAACCGAGACCGTCCGACGTCACGGTGATGATCCGCGATCGGTCCCGTGCGGTTGGCGGGAGGAAAAGCATCGGCGCAACTCCGGTGAACCGACCGCCGCGGCTCTACCGCGCCCCCTCCGGTGGCGGACCGTCCGGCAGGCCGAAAAACTGTCTCGTGTTCTTGCGCGTCTGCTCGATCAACTCCTCGACGGGCTGACCGCGCAGCTCCGCCAGGAATCGCGCCGTGTGCGCCAGGTGCGCCGGCTCGTTGGGACGCCGCCCGCGGACGGGCACCGGCGAGAGATACGGCGCATCCGTCTCCAGCATCAACGCATGACGCGGATAGATGCGGGCGATGTCTTGAAGAACCTGCGATTTCGGAAACGTCACGATCCCCGTAAACGACAACCGCCACCCGTGCTCCTGAATGACCAGCGCCTCCGACGCCGATCCCGTGAAACAGTGGAACACCACCCGCCGACGGGCGAACCCGTGGTCCAGCAGCATCGGAACCAGGTCCGTGAACGCTTCCCGGCAATGGATGATGATCGGTTTGTCCCGGTGGGACGCCGCCCGCAACTGCCGTGCGAACACCTCCCGCTGCGCCCGCCGATCGGCGAAGTCGTAGTGATAGTCCAGCCCCATCTCCCCCAGCGCGACCACCTCGTCGTTGTCCCACAGCGCGAACATGGCCGCGAACTCGCCGTCGCTCACCCCCTCCGCCTCATGCGGATGGAACCCCGCCGCCGCCGACACCCGACCCGGATACCGCAGCGCCAGCTCCAGCGCCGCCCGCGCGTCCTCCAGGTTGACGCCCACCGTGATCACCCGTTCCACGCCCGCCCGTTCACAGCGCCCCAGAACGTCCTCGATCTGATCCCGAAGCTCCGGAAAGGTCAGGTGGGCGTGCGAGTCGATCAGTCCCATCGTGCGATCCGTCCCGATCCGGAAAGGTCGTCGCGCTCCTCAGCGCGTCCACGCGGCATGATGGACGTTCTCG
>CAZNQN010000415.1:0-2913 GCA_964574925.1 uncultured Phycisphaeraceae bacterium
GCGCCGGCACCGTCTCCGCCCCGTCATCTCCGTCTTCCGCGCGCTCCGCCGAGCCGGCCGTCGCCGCACCCGCGCCCCCCGTCGCCCACGACCCCAAACGGCTCAAACTCGTGGACGGACTGTTCGAGTCCCTCGTACCCTTCTTTGAACCGTCCTCCCTCGTCACCGAGCAGTATCGATCGCTGCGCACGCGCCTGCTCAGCCAGAACCCCAACTACGAACACCGCGTCATCGCCATCACCAGCGCCGTCCCCAAGGAAGGCAAGAGCGTCACCACCCTCAACTTGGGATGCGTGCTGGCGGAAATCCGCCACATGAAGGTGCTCGTCGTCGACGGCGACTTCCGCCGCAGCTCGCTCGCCCAGATGCTCAACCAGCCGGAAGGCCCGGGGCTCGCCGAAGTGCTCAGCGGAGAAGCCAACTACGAGGACGTCCTCCGCGACACCCCCGTCCCCAACCTCAAGTTCCTTCCCGCCGGCAGCACCAAGAAACGCTCCGCCGCCGAGCTGCTGACCGAAGCCAGTGCGCGCCCCGCGTTCCGCCGTATGCAAAGCGACTTCCACTACACCCTCGTGGACACGCCCCCCGCCACCACCGTCACCGACGTGGGCATCATCGGGCAGATGTGTTCCGGCGTCATCATGATCGTCCGCCTCAACCGGACGCACGAGGCCGCCGCCAAACGCGCCGTCCGACTCCTCCAGGTCAACAACATCCCCATCATCGGCTGCATGATCGTCGGACGCGACGCGCCCGTCGACCGGTACGGTTACGGATACGGATACCAGTACAACTACTACCGCTACTACGACTACACCAAGGATACCCCCGAACCCGCCCCCGGTTGATCCGCCGCCTCCGCGAAAGAAAGGGTTTCGATTCGCCTCGCCGCCTCCTCGCCCGCACCGCCATGATCGAAGGACGCCTCATCGTGTGCATCGGCTCCTCGTGGGACTACGACCCCACGAGCAAGCACCACGTCATGAAGCGCCTCGCCCGACGCAACACCGTCCTGTGGGTCAACTACCACGCCAGCCGCAAACCCGGACGCACCCGCGGCGACCTCGGTCACGCCCTCCGCGTTCTCCGCAAGGTCGGCCGGGGGCTGATCCCCGTCTCTCCCACGCTCCATCAACTCACGCCCCTGGTCATCCCCGGCGCCTCGCGCCCTTCCCTAAGCCGCCTGCACGAGCGCCTCGTCATCGCCCAGATCCGCCGCGCCGTGGCGCGACTCGACCCCGCCCGCCGCAAGCCCATCCAGGTCTGGACCTTCGCCCCCGACGTGCCCTTCCTGGCCGGGGCGCTCGACGAGGAGTGTTTCATCTATTACTGCGTGGACGAATTCACCCTGTTCGACGGCTTCGACGCCCGCCGCATCGCCGACCTCGAACGACGCCAGCTCGCCCGCGCCGATCTGGTCATCACCTCCGCCGAGACCCTCTATGAGAACAGACGCACCCGACATCCCAACGTCGTCCTCGTGCGCCACGGCGTCGAGTTCGACCACTTCGCCGCCGCCTGGCGGAAACGCCTCCCCCCGCCGCAGGATCTCGCCGAGATTCCCCGCCCGCTGTTCGGATACGTCGGGCTGATCCATCACTGGGTCGATGTGGAACTGCTCGCGGAGACGGCCCGCAAACGACCGTACTATTCCTTCGTCCTCATCGGTGACGTCCGCACCGACGTAACGCCTCTGCGGGACCTGGACAACGTGTTTCTTCTGGGCCGGCGTCCTTACGCCGACCTGCCGGCCTACTGCTCGGCCTTTGCCGCCGGACTGATGCTCTTCCGACAGAACGAGCTTTCCCGCCACGTCAACCCGATCAAGATGGCCGAGTATCTCGCAGCCGGTCTCCCCGTCATCTCCACGCCGCTCCCCGAGGCCGCCCGCTTCCCCGGCCCGATTCGTTTCGCCGCCTCCCCCCGCGCCTTCGCCCGCGCCTGCGACGCCGTGCTCACGGCACGTGAGACCCTCGACCGTGCCGCGATCGCCCGCTGTGTCGCCGATCAGGACTGGAACGCCAAGGTCGAGCACATCAGCCAGCTCGTCCAGTCCGCCGCTCGCAACGCCTCCCCCGTCCGCAGCAAACCCGTCCGTGAAGTCCTCCCGATCCGCGAACACATGGCGCCCGCGTCGCGCCGACGGCCGGAAGCGATCACCGATGAACATGACCGCGACCGCCCGGACAAAGCCGCGACCGTCACAACAGAGCCGCGACCGTGAGGGAGCGGAACATGAATGGCGAATTGCAAGTTTCGAATAGCGAAGGAATCCGATGCGGACGGGACCGACGCTCCACCGACCTCGCCCGGCTCGAAGCTTCCGTGCATTCGGAATCCGCACTTCGCCATTGTGCATGCCCGACAGCGTCGCCGTCGGCGAACAGTCGGTGCGGAGGTCGCCAACCATTCGCGGCAACGTTCGTCCGCGGATAGAATCCGACTGTTGAGGAAACCGCGATCATTGAAACCATCGAGCGACCGGAACGGGAACACGATTCATGAACCGAAGTGACCGTTGGCAACGAGTTGTGCTCGCGCTGTTGTGTCCGCTGCTGCTGACCGGCTGCGGAAGCGGAATCTTCGCCCCCGTGGCCCGAACCCTGACCGATCCGACGGGACAACCGATCTATCTCGACGACGTCGAGGCGATCGTCCGGAATCCCGACCTGACCGAAGACGAAAAACGCCGGCAACTCCGCGACCTGGGCATCCAGGACGAAAAACTCATCGACGCCTTGCTGACGTTATGACCCGACGGTACCGATACGATCCGGATCGCACCGCCTCGGAACCGCCCGACGGAACCGCAATCCCCCCCCGCACGACCGCGAAGATACGACAGCGCCGCGACCGCACGCAGACAGGTGAGGGAACGGAACCTTAACGGCGAACGATGAAGCGCGCACGGGT
>CAZNQN010000416.1:0-2906 GCA_964574925.1 uncultured Phycisphaeraceae bacterium
CTGGATGCCTTCCAGGTAGTACTCGATCGGGTCCTCGATGGTCAGGATCTTGATCGAATCGCTGCGGATGGCGTTCAGCGCCGCGTACAGCGTCGTCGTCTTTCCCGAACCGGTCGGCCCCGTCACCAGGATGATGCCGTAGGGCTGATGGATCAGATGATTGACGCCTTCCAGCGCCTCGTCCATCAGTCCCAGTTCGTCGAGGGATTTCAGCGCCGACTGCTTGTCCAGGATGCGCATCACGACCGCGCCGCCGAAGGCGGTGGGAATGATGCTGACGCGCAGGTCGATGTCGCGGTTCTGCGCCTTGATCTTGAACCCCCCGTCCTGCGGCAGCCGCTTCTCCGCGATGTTGAGGTTGGAGAGGATCTTGATGCGGCTGACGATGGCCGAATGGAACCGGCGGATTTCCGGCGGCACGTTGGTCGTATGCAAGACGCCGTCGATGCGGTAGCGGATCTTCAGGTCGTTCTCGTACGGCTCGATGTGGATGTCGCTCGCCCGGTCGCGGATCGCCTCCAGCAGGATTTCGTTGACCAGTTTGACGACGGTGGCCTCCTGCGCCTGTTCGATCAGGTCGGCATTGTCCACGTCGTGTTCGCTGACAACCTCCACGCCGCGGTCATCGAGCATGGCCTCGACCGTCTGCCCCCCGACGCCGAAATGCTCCTTGATGATCCGCGAGATTTCCTCGCTGGTGGCGAGGACGGTCTCGATCTTCGCCCCCATCAGCATCCGCAGCTCGTCGAAGGCGTAGAGGTTGAAGGGGTTGCTGGTGGCGACGCGGATGGTGCCGTTGTGCTGGTCGATGGGGATCACCCGGTCGCGATGGACGACCTTCGACGGCGTCCGCCGCAGCAGCTCCGTGTCGATCTCGATCGTGCTGAGGTCCACGAGCGGAATGGCGAGCTGCTCGCTGTAGATTTCCAGGTAGTCCTGCTCGCGGATATGGCCCAGGCGGACGAGACAGTGCTCGATGCGCTCGGTGGGTTTGCGCGCCGCTTCGGCCTGCTGAAGCTGGTCGGGCGTGACCAACCCCCGTTTGACCAGGACCTCGCCGATGCTCACCGGTTGTGTTCCTCCGTGGGGCGACCCTCGGCTTATCGGAGCCGATCCGCCTCCGGGCGCACCGCCCCTGCCGCCCCTCTGTGTTTTATACCCCTCATCGGGCGGATGGATTCACGGATCGAAAACTCTCGTAACCTCCTGTAATAAAATAGGTTATCGACGACCCGCACCGCCCGCCGGCCGGTGCCGCGTCCCGGGGACGTCGCGCGGGCGGCTCCCCGCTGATGCAGAAACCGCTAAGGCGGCTCGAAATCCGCCCCCGCCCCCGATAAGGATGATAGGCATGGACGACCTTCAGACCCGATACGAGCAATGCCGCACGCTCCTGCGGTCCCGCGATCAGGAGCACCTTCTCCGCTGGTGGGGCGAGCTGGACGACGCCGGACGGGAGCGTCTCCTGCAAGACGTCGAATCGGTTCCCTGGCCTTTGATGGATGCATTGCTTCGCTCGCTCGCCTCCTCATCGGAGAATGCGTCCCCACCGGCGCGTCCGCCGCGAGCATCGGAGCACTCCTCTCATGCCCGGGTGGCGACGGCCGCGGGCGACCTCGACCGGCTCGAACCGCCGCACGTCTTTCCGCGCGAACCCGCCCCCGATCAACGGGCCCTTTACGAAGAGGCCGTGGAACGGGGACGGCAGCGGTTGCGGCGCGGGCAGGTGGCGGCCATGACCGTCGCCGGCGGACAGGCGACCCGCCTCGGCATCGACGCCCCCAAGGGCACGGTGCCCGTCACCCCGGTGGGGGAGAAAAGTCTGTTCGAACTGTTCGCGGAAATGATGCTGGCAGCCCGCCGACGCTACGCCGTCGCGGTTCCGTGGTACGTCATGACCAGCGAGGCCAATCACGCGACCACCGTCGCTTTTTTTGAACGGCACGGCTTTTTCGACCTGCCGCGGGAAGACGTGTTCTTCTTTCCCCAGGGGATGTTGCCCGCGTGCGACCTTTCGGGTCGCCTGCTGCTTTCGGGCAAGGACCGCCTCGCCCGTTCGCCCGACGGGCACGGCGGTTCGCTCAAGGCGTTGGCGCAGAGCGGCGCCCTCGACGACATGCGCCGCCGGGGCATCGAGGTCATCTCCTATTTCCAGGTGGACAACCCGCTGGTCAAACCGTTCGACCCGCTCTTTCTGGGCTTGCACGAATGCACGGGGTCGGAGATGTCCACCAAGGTCAGCGAAAAGGCCGACGATCTCGAACGGGTGGGCAACGTCTGCCTGCGGAACGGCAAAGTGTGCGTCGTGGAGTATTCCGAGTTTCCCGAATCGCTCGCCCGCGCGAAGAACCCCGACGGATCGCGCCGCTTCAACTGGGGCAACCTGGCCATTCATCTGCTCGATGTCGCCTTCGTCGAACGGATCACGGGCGGATCGTTTCAACTGCCCTACCGCCCCGCCAGGAAGGTGGTGGAAGACGTGCACGAGCAGGGTCGGCGGCAGCGTCCCGACGTCCCCAACGCGATCAAGTTCGAGACGTTCATTTTCGATGCCCTGCCTCTGGCGAAGAACCCCCTGCTTTTCGAGGCCGACCGGCGCGAGGAGTTCTCCCCCGTCAAGAACGCCGTCGGCGTGGATTCGCTGGAGACCTCGAAGCGCGACCAGCTGGCCCGCGCCTGTCGCTGGCTGGAGGCAGCGGGCATCCGCGTGCCCCGTCGGGCCGACGGATCGCCCGATGTGACCGTCGCCATCTCTCCTCTGCTGGCGATGGATGCCGACGACCTGCGCGGGCACCGGGATCGACTTCCCGAACTGCACCCGGGAGACGCCGTCTACCTGACGCCGTAAAAAGAGTCGATTGAACCGACCGCCCGGGCAAGGATGGGCACCGCTTACGATGCCGCAC
>CAZNQN010000417.1:0-2906 GCA_964574925.1 uncultured Phycisphaeraceae bacterium
GGTAACGGGCATGCGTCAGCTCGCTCGGCGGCGGTCGAATCCGTCCCCGCCGCGTCTTCCTCCTAGACGTTGAAGAACCATTCCGTGATCCCGACGATATAGTGCAGGTTCATCGTCCAGCGCAGCACCATCTTGATCGGCATCAGCAGCATCACCAGGAGCAGAAACGACATCACGCTGTACCGAACGAACCCCATCTGCCGGTACAGGCGACGGAAAAACAGCAGGTACAGCACCAGCGGACCGCCCAAAAAGTACAACCCCAGCAGCGTGATCCCCGGCAGCTCGCGGATGATGTACGCCGGAATGAAACCGACGTCGTGTTCCGGAATGGGACGCCCCAGAAACTCGATCCAGAACAGGTCGCGCGGCTCGCGGTTGAGCAGCGCCACCGGGCGGTGCGGATCCCAGTACTCATAGGGACCGAAGAAGTTCCAGTTCGGACCGCGCAAAAACGTCCCGAAGATGATCAGCACCACCCACAGGATCACGAACCCGAACAGAAACGTCGTGATCGCGAACGGACGCTCCTTGAACGTATAGTATCCGTTGCCCCGCGGGTTCTTGTCCATGTACGGGATGGCGATCAACCCCACGATGATCAGCCCCGGGAACACCACGCCCGCCAGCCAGGGGTCGAAGTAGACCAGCATCTCCTGCAACCCCAGGAAGTACCACGGCGCCTTGGCGGGGTTGGGGGCCAGGTTCGGATTGGCCGGCGGTTCCAGCGGCGCCCGCAGCACGATCGCCCACACCGTCAAGAACGCCGTGAACAGCACCAGGCAGATCAGCTCGGTGTACACCAGGTCGGGCCAGACCAGCACCTTGTCCTCCGCCCCCGCCTCCAGCAGCGGCTCCCCCCGTTCCATCCGCGTGTCGTTGATCGCCGCCTGACGGAACGACAGCCACAGGAAGAACGCCACCGCGAACATCATCATCACGATGGGCACGTTGTCGGCCTTGGAGACGATCTTCAGGAAATCCGGATCCAGGCAACTGACCAGAAAGAACAGCACCGCCAGCGATCCGATCGTCCCCGCCACCGCCGGTTTCGTGAAGAACCGGTACCCCAGCAGGAACACCGTCAGCCCGATCACGCTGATGATCAGGAACCAGTGCGGCTGGCAGATCCAGTTGATGAAATCCTTGATGCTCTCGATCGTCGATGTCGCGGCGATAAGCTGGTCCATCCGATCCTCAACCCGTTGGTTCGCTCATCCGAAGACGCCGTGCAGCGCTTCGCCGACGCACGTCGTGGAACGATTGCGGTCCTCTCGATCCCTCGATCACCGTTTCCGCGCCCGCAGCGGGCTTCCTACAGCGGCCCGCTGATCCCGCCGTCCTTGCGCACCCGCCAGAAGTGCACCGCCAGCAGGATCGTCACCACCACCGGAATGAACACGCAATGCAGCACGTAGAACCGCAGCAGCGCGTTGGGACCCACGAACGTCCCCGCCAGCAGACCGAACCTCGCGTCGTCCCCGGCGTGCACCAGCGGCACGCCGCCGATCTGGATGAACGCCGCCCCCGGTCCCTCGTTGCCCACCAGCGGCGTCGCCCGCGCCATGTTCGAGCCCACCGTGATCGCCCACATCGCCAACTGGTCCCACGGCAGCAGATAGCCCGTAAACGACAGCAGCATCGTCAGCACCAGCAGCACCACTCCCACGCCCCAGTTGAACTCCCGCGGCGGTTTGTAGCTGCCCGTCAGGAACACCCGCAGCATGTGCAACCAGATGGTGATGATCATCGCGTGCGCGCCCCAGCGGTGCAGCTCCCGCAGCAGCCCCAGCGTCACGTGCGCGCGAAGCCCCTGGATGTCCACGTAGGCGTATTCCACCGTCGGGCGGTAGTAGAACATCAGCAGCACGCCGGTGACGATCTCCACCAGGAACAGGAAGAACGTGATCCCCCCCATGCACCAGGTGAACGAAAGCCGGATGCCGCTCTTGCGGATCGCCACCGGGTGCAGGTGCAGGAAGACGTTGCTCAGGACGGCCATCGCCCGCGTGCGGCGGTCGCGCGGCACCCCGTGGCGGAATACGCTCCGCCAGATCTGCCCCTCCGTGATCCAACTGCCCAACCGTGCTAGCATCGATTCGTCGATCCTTCCCGTATCGCCTCAGAACCTAAAACCGCCGCGCCCGATCCGGCCCGAACCGCCGTTGCAGGTTACAGCTCGATGTAACTGCCCGGCATGTCCCACTGTCCCAGCTCGTACTGATACTTCTTGCTCTTGTCCACGATCACCACGCCGTCTTCCACATAGATACGGAACCGCTCCAGCGGACGCGGCGTGGGCCCCTCGAAGTTGATCCCGTTCGGCCGATACCCGCTCCCGTGGCAGGGGCACTTGAACTTCCGCTCGTTGGGCAGCCAGTTCGGAATGCACCCCAGGTGCGTGCAGATGGTGCTCAACGCCGCCAGACGGTCCCCGTCGCGGATCATCCAGATGCCCTTGGGCTTGTAGTCCTCGTTCACGTCTCCGGGGCGCATCTCCCGGTACTTGTCGAGCTTGCCCACCCGCACCCGCGGGTCCGGCTCCTCCAGCACGTTGGGCATCATGAAACGACCGAACGCCGGTCCGACCGCCACCCCCGTCCCCACGCCGAACGCCAGCCAGCCGATGCTCAGCGCCGCACTGCCCACCACCGCGCGACGCTGGAGGTCCGGCTCCGGCGCCACCTTCCGCGTCGCCTCCAGGACTTTCGCCTGCCGCGCGTCGGGCGGAAGCTCGCGCGGATCCTTCGACTGCCACGACGCCGCCGTCTCCGGCAGGTCCGCCTCGGAACGCACGATGCCGGCGTGTCCGCCCCGCGCCGTCGCCGCCTTCAGCAAGGCTGCGATCGTCGGGTCCGGCTGGCCCGCCGATGACATCGCCACCGCCGGCTCCGCCTTCGGTTTCG
>CAZNQN010000418.1:0-2900 GCA_964574925.1 uncultured Phycisphaeraceae bacterium
AAAGATCCGGATCCGCATCAAACAGGGCTCGACGCCCGATGCGGCGGTGCAACAGCCGCTTCGTACACATTCAGCAAAGGCCGCGGCGCGGCCGTCGCGCGAGCGGCAGCGGCTGCTGCCGCTCGACGCCGGCCCGCGCCGGCCCGACATCCGGGCGTTCGAGCAACAACGCTGCAATCACCGCCGGCTCGCCGCTCGGAAGCCAACGCCTGCGGACGCCGTCGACGGTTCCGACGAGCCAGACCCGGTTCACGCCGATGGCGCAAGAGGCCGCCATCGCCGCGTCTCTCCGCTGTCTTTATGCCGCAGCCGTCTCCGGCTGCTTCGATGCGCCTTCCACCGCGGTTTCGTTTCCGGCGGCCTTGGCGCTCTTGTTCCGCTCCCGCTCCCCGGCGCCATCCCCCGACTTCTGTTCCGGGGTGGCGGTGCGCTGGCTCTTCGCACGGCGGCGCATAAGTGGGGAGGGCTGGTCGGAGAGCTCGGTCAGGCGCACGGTGAGGAAGCGGATGATCCGCTCCTCCAGATGGATGGCCCGCTCAAGGGCTGCGACCGCCGACGGCGGCCCGTCGGTGACCAGCAGCATGTAGTGGCCGCGCTTGCGCTTGGCGATGGGGTAGGCGAGTCGACGCACGCCCCACGCTTCGCGCTTGACGATGCGGCCTCCGGCCGCCTCGACGCGGGTGACCAGATCGTCGGTCAGCTTCTCGGCGTTCTCCTGGGATGTGTCGGGATTGACGATGAATACGGTTTCGTAGTACACGGCGCTCCTCTTGGTGTCGTGAGGCGGTGTGGCCGGTGCCGATCGGCGGATCCGCCGGATCGGGCGACGCCGGCCGCCCGCATGACGCCCTGAACATGGTTGCAGCGCATTCAGAGCGAGGGGGCGGCATTCTGGCGGTGGGCACCGGTTTGGCAAGCGGGCTTTGACGCATGGGGGGTGCAACGCTAGAAATCGCCCTCCTGCTCCCATCGTCTAGCGGTCCAGGACGCCGCCCTCTCACGGCGGAAACAGGGGTTCGATTCCCCTTGGGAGTACCAGGATTGACACCGTGTTCGCCTGAGCGGTTGCCAACGCTTCAGTCGAGCCGAATCTGGCCGATAAACGTATCGCACGGGCGGGCTCGTCGATCGGTCACACAGATGATCCTCCTGCTCTCCCAGATGGGTGGCCTGCGTCGATCCATGCCTTGAGATTGACTGCCTGATGGGGGGAGTGTTGTTTCTCTTTCAGTCGGATGAAGGCGGCCATCGGCTCTGCCCCATCCCCAGCGGACGCGCGGGGCGGGCGAGCTGGATCCGTTCGTTTCCCTTGGTCTTGATCGCATGGCTGGTGTTCTCATCGGCGGCGGAAGCCGCGATGGGCGATCGGCTGGTTCCGGTCCGTCGGAGGTTGACGCTCTACCGGCAGCCGGCATTGAGTTCCGCGCTCGTCGCCAGGGTTTCCCACGATCAGCGGCTGATCGAACTGGAACGGATGGGGGCTTGGGTGCTCGTCGCCGTCGGGAAGAGCGGCGTGCAGGGATGGGCCCGCATGTCGGCGCTGAAGCCTCTATCCGGGGTGGCATCGGTGGCGCATCGGGCCGCGGACAAGGCAGGGAGGGTGGTGCGCTCCCGCGTATCCGGGGAGGGGACCCGCGAACGGGGAGCGGAGGCAGGCGTGGCTGCGGCGACCTTTTCCGCCCCGGTGTCGACAAGGGGAAGCACAAGTTTCCTCTCCAGCCGTGATTTCGATCTCCTCGATCTGGGGCTGAAGGACGGTATCGTGTTCGACGGCTCCGGAGGGCATGGAAAGACCATCTTCTTTCCGGCGCCGCTCGATTCGGATGTGAGCAGCGGCGAGTTCGTCTTGCGCTACCAGGCATCCTCCATGATGCTGGATCGCGCCAATCTTCGGGTCTCCATCAACGACCGTCCCATGAAAGTGCGACGGATCGCGTCGGATGGCATGGTGCATCAGTTTTCCGTGCTGCTGCCCCCCTCCCTCTTTCGCAAGAGAGGGCTGGTCAAGGTCCGGATCAGCGGCCACCTGATCGGGAGCGACGATCGCTGTCGCGACGAGCGGGACGGGGCGCTTTTCGTTCGCATCCTTCCCGAGACAACCCTGCATATCGCCTATCATCCCGCACTCCATTCCGTGCGCGACTACTGGCGTATGTTGCCCCGTCATGTGGTGCTCTCGCTGCCCGCGGGCAAGCTGACCCCCGAGGTGTTCAAGAGCGCCTGGTCGATGATGGTCATGCTGGAGAAGGCGGGTAAGGTGGTACGGCTGACGCGCCTTCCCGAGATCGGACACATCGTCATCGCTTCCCGGGCGCAGCTGCAGGATCAGATTCGGGCGCATCCGGTGAAGAGGGGCGGGACGGCGAAGTTTGCCCGTCTCTTCTACCCAGAGTCGGGCAAGGGGGCCAACATCGCCCTGGCGCGCTATGGAAACCATCGCTTCCTTGCGCTGAGCGAGCCGTTCGACACCACGCCGTTCTATCTGCTGGACGACCATTGGAACACGTTGGCCGCGGGACAACATTACCGTCTGTTTCCCCTCACCTACGCATCCTACCGGTTTCACATGCGTCTGCCGTCGCATTCGATGGGCAAGCGGATCGCTATTCCCGTGGAACGGATCGGGATCAACACCCGGGTGCAGAAGATGTTCCGCTCCACTTCGTGGACGACGACGGTCGGGCCGTACGATTTTCCATCGGGGGTGCGGATGTCCCGCTTGCGGCTGGATGTCGTCGCTCCGGTCCGCGACGAGCGGGATCCTAAGTATGAGCTCTATGTCTACCTCAACGACATCCTGCTGCGCTCCATGCGCTTGAAGGACAGTGGCGCGGTGCAGTCGTTCGAGATTCCGCTGCCGAAAAAGTAACCGATGCAGGTCAACAAGCTCGCCGTCGTCG
>CAZNQN010000419.1:0-2489 GCA_964574925.1 uncultured Phycisphaeraceae bacterium
CCAGGTGTCGCACGACGTGGGGAACAGCGGCCAGCGCCTCCTCCAGCGTGAAATGAAACTCGTGGTGAATCGTGCCCAGAAAGCGGGCGACCTCGCGGGCGGGAGCGAGATCCGGGGCGCCTTCCAGACCGATCGAGAACGTATGGAACCGTTCACTGAATCGTTTCAGGTTGGAGACGCGATCGGCGTAACGGACGGCGATCGAGGCGATGATCGAGGAATCCAACCCGCCCGATAGAAGCAGCCCGCAGGGCACGTCGCACATCAGCCGCTCCAGGACGGCCTCGATGAGCGTCTCCCGCAACGTTTCCAGACGGGTCGGCGTATCGGGAAGCGCATCGGGCTGCTGCCACGGCGGATCGTACCACTTGACCCGTCGCAACCGCTGCCCGTCGAAGACCCAGGCATGACCGGGGGGGATGATCTCCACGTGCGTGCAGTCGTCCACCAGGGCCTTCATCTCCGAGGCGATCCAGATCGTGCCGTCGGCGTGGCGTCCCAGATAAAGCGGGCAGATACCGACGTGATCGCGGGCGGCCAACCACCGCCCGGTCCGTTCGTCGGCCGCCACGAAGGCGAACTGCCCGTCGAGACGTTCGACGGCTGCGAGTCCGAACCGTCGCCACAGCGGTCCGATCACCGCCCCGTCCGCTGCGGGCAGCGCCTCATCGGCACAGCAGGCCCGCAACGATTCGTGGTTGTAGATTTCCCCGTTGACGACCCACGATATTCCGTCGAGATGGAACGGCTGATCGCCGCCTTCCGGATCGACGATCGCCAGCCGGCGATGTCCCAGCCAGGCGCGAGGTCCGTTTCGCGTGCCGCGCCCGTCGGGTCCACGATGGGCGAGACGTTCGAGAAGAACCCCGGCACGCCCGGCGTGCCGGTCGGTCCTGCCGCGAGCCTGCGGCGATTCGAGAACGGCGAGAATCCCACACATACCTTCGTCCTTTCCAAGACGGCCCGCGTCGGACGAGGCAGGGGGACAAAGAAAAAGCCCCGCCCGACGGGCGGGGCCTTTCACACGTTGTCCGGTTCGTCGCTTCTACGAACGTACCGGCGCCCCGCCGCGGGTGCGGTTCGAATTAGCGCCGGTATTTCGATTGAAGCGATGCATCGTGATCTCTTTCAGTGCACAAGTGTATCGGATGAGGGCCGTCGGGTCAATGAAAAAATGACGATGCGCTCACACCGAAAGCGTCCGAAAATGTGACGAGCCGACGACGAGTCGCTCATCCCCCGGCGAATGCATGATGGCTTCGCTCGATGCCACGGACGCCGGATGCAAACGATGTCGTGTCCCCGAAAGGACCTCCTGCACCGATCCGGACGACGTCGAAGAACGGCTTCTCCGTTTCCGCCTCCGACCGGCCACCGGATCAAGCCCTCCGTTGCCGATCGGCGCCCCCGTCCTATACTTCAGACGCGGACCGTGTCGCAGCCGGATCGGAGCGGACCGAACGACCCATGGCCAAACGAAAGCGCGACTACTACGAGATTCTCGGCGTCTCCCGCACCGCGTCCCAGGACGAGATCAAGCGGGCCTATCGCCGCCTCGCCAAAAAATACCACCCGGATCGCAACCCGAACGATCCGACGGCGGAGCAGAAGTTCAAGGAGGTCCAGCAGGCCTACGACGTGCTGGGCGACCCCAAGAAACGGGAGGACTACGACCGGTTCGGGGAAGTCGGCGTCGGCCAGTTCACCACCGGCCCCCACGGGGAGCGGGTCTACCAGTGGGGCGGCGGGTCGAAGGTCAATCTCGACGACCTGGAGGATCTGTTCTCCGCCTTCGGCGGGTTCGGCGGACGGGGCGCAAGCATCTTCGAACAGTTCTTCGGACAACGGACCCGTCCGCGACGCCCCGCCGGACCGGCCGAGTGGACCGAACCCGTCCGCGGCGAGGACATGGAACAACCGATCTCCCTGAGTTTCGAACAGGCCTTCCACGGCGCCGTCGTCAACGTCAAACTCACCTCACGCGGGGACGGACACGCGGAGCGTCTCGAGGTCAAGATCCCCCCCGGCGTCGAAGACGGCCAGCGGATCCGGGTGGCCGGCAAGGGACAACCGGGACGCAGCGGCGGAGGCGCCGGCGATCTGTATCTGGTGTGCCGGATCCGGCCGCACCCCTACTTCCGCCGGGAAGGCCCGGATGTCTATCTGGACCTGCCGATCTCCGTGACGGAAGCCGTTCTGGGCGCCAAGGTGGAGGTGCCCACGCTGGAAGGTCCGGTCTCGGTGACGATCCCGGCGGGCACGCGGAGCGGGTCGAAGCTTCGGCTGAAAGGGCGAGGGTTTCCGCGGGCGGGCGGCGGATCGCGCGGGGATCAGTACGTCGTCGTCCAGATCGTTCCTCCTCCGAAGCTGACGCCGGAAGAGCGGGAAGCCTATAAGCGGCTCCGGGAACGAGAGACCTTCGACCCCCGCGCGGAGGCCCCCTGGATTTCCCGGAGCGGGACGGCCCGAACATGAGACCTCTCCTGCCG
>CAZNQN010000419.1:2499-2891 GCA_964574925.1 uncultured Phycisphaeraceae bacterium
GGGATGGTGGATGCCCGCCGTGCAGTTGCTGCTGCCGGCGGCGGAGCCGTCGGAAGTGCCGCCGGTCGCCCGCAAAACGCTGGGCGCCTTGGCGCTCTACACGCTGCTGATCCTGCTGTTGCTGGTGATGACGGTGGTGGGGCTTTTGCTGCTGAGACGGGCGCTGCGCATGGTGCGCGACCGGGTTTCCATCGCGCCCCGCCGGCCGACGCCCATGGAAGACGTCTGGTCCATGCACAAGGTGCCGCCGTGGGAGCCGGACGAGGATGAACCCGGCGGCAACGGACGGGCGTTCTAAAGTCATGCCTGAATCGCCGCTCCGCCGGCGGTCGCAACGAACGGAACCCGGTCGTGACGAAACACGACAAGGCGGCGCTGGTGACGGGATCGGC
>CAZNQN010000420.1:0-2891 GCA_964574925.1 uncultured Phycisphaeraceae bacterium
GTTCGAGAACGAGCGGATGCCCGGGGCGGCGGTGGTGCTGGGGGTGATGCAACTGGCGGTGGCCTATTGCATCTACTTCGAGCGGAAGATCGCCGGCTGGATCCAGGACCGCTACGGCCCGAACCGGGTGGGTCCGCGGGGGTTGCTCCAGCCGATCGCCGACGGGCTGAAGTTCATCCTCAAAGAGGACGTGATCCCGCAGCACGTCGACAAGGTGCTGTTCGTGGCGGCGCCGGCGATCATCTTCCTGGTGGCGTCGATCGGGTTCGCCGTCATCCCCTGGGGCGGGCGGCTCGAATGGAACGGGCGCCTCTACGACATCCAGGTGGCCAAGCTCGACATCGGCGTGCTGTACGTCCTCGGCGTGGCGTCGCTGGGCGTCTACGGCGTGGTGATCGGCGGATGGGCGAGCAACAACAAGTACTCCTTCTACGGCGGCATCCGGGCGACGGCGCAGATGCTCTCCTATGAGATTCCGCTGGGCGTGTGCGTCCTGATCGTGGTGACGATGACGGGGACGCTGCGGCTGGAGGAGATCGTCCTCCCCCAGACGGAATACTGGCACGGCGTGATCCCGAAATGGAACGTCTTCTTCCATCCGCTGGCGTTCGTGATCCTGTTCGTCTGCGCGCTGGCGGAGGCGAACCGGGCGCCGTTCGACCTGGCCGAGGCGGAGCAGGAACTGGTTGGCGGATACCACACCGAATACAGCGCGCTGAAGTTCGGGATGTTCTTCCTGGCCGAATACGCGCACATGATTACTTCCAGCGCGTTGATCGCGGTGCTGTTCTTCGGAGGGTATCACTTCCCCTGGTGGTCGCTGACGGACCCGGCGGCGACCTCGTTGGCGGCGGTGCTGGCAAAGGCGGCCGTCCTGTCGGCGAAGGTGGCGTTCTCCATCTTCCTGATGATGTGGATCCGCTGGACGCTGCCGCGCTTCCGTTTCGATCAGTTGATGCGGCTGGCGTGGAAGGGACTGATCCCGGTGACGCTGGCACTGTTCGTGCTGGCGGTGGGGCTGTTGTACTTCGGGCATCAGCGCTCGTGGGTGTGGGCGTTCGGCGGCAATGTGGTCGTGGTGGCGGCCATGCTGGCGTATGCGGGCCTGCGGCGGGTCCCCGTGACGGGGCGACAGTCCGACCTGCCGCCGGTGGCGGGAACCGCGGCGGCGGGCATCGGCGGATAGGCGGAAAGGGAAGCGGATGATCCGGGACGAAGACATCCTGCTGGTCGGCGAGCCGAAGCTTTCGCTCGCGGAGCGTCTCTACCTTCCGCAGATCCTGGACGGGATGAAGACGACGCTGGTGCACCTGTTCAAGAGCCTCTTCGTCCGCCCGGTCACCGTGCAGTATCCGGAGGAGCAGCGGACGCTGCGGATCGAGAACTATCGCGGCGTGCACCGGCTCAACCGGGACGAACAGGGGCGGGTGGCGTGCGTGGCGTGCTTTATGTGTTCGACGGCGTGTCCGGCCCATTGCATCCACATCGAGGCGGGCGAATCACCCTGGGACGATCGGGAGAAATACCCCGTCCGCTTCGACCTGGACGAGCTGCGCTGCATCTATTGCGGCATGTGCGAGGAGGCGTGCCCCGTCGACGCCATCGAGCTGACCCACCATTACGATCTGGTGGGGCGGTCGCGGGAGGAAATGATCCTGGACAAGGAAGAACTGCTGGCCGTCTACGACGAAACCAAGGACGTCAAGCCGCGGAAAAACCCGAAGATCACCGGGTATCCGAAGAAAGGCGCGTGGACGGATCCCGCCGCGCACGGCGGGGAAGGGGCGGGCGAGTGACGGACGTGGCCACACCGTATCTGCTGTACCTGGTGTTCGCCCTCGGCGGCGCGGGGGTGTACCTGATGATGCCGCGGGCGGGACGCTCGACCGCCGGGGCGGGAGCGGTGGTGTGCGTGCTGGCGGCCGTCGCCCTGCTGATCGTGCTGGGGGTCCGGTGGATGGCGGGAGAAAACGAGCGGGCGTGGTTTTTCCTGTTCTCGCTGATCGCCTTGGCCGGAGCGGTGAAGGTGGTGACGCATACCCGCCCGGTCTACAGCGCGCTGTATTTCGTGCTGGTGGTGCTGGCGGTGGCGGCGCTGGCGGTGTTGCAGGCGGCGGAGTTTTTGGCCATCGCCCTGGTCATCATCTACGCCGGGGCGATTCTGGTGACGTATCTGTTCGTGATCATGCTGGCGCAGCAGCAGGATGCGCCGGTCTACGACCGCCGGGCGCGGGAGCCGTTCCTGGCGGTGCTGTCCGGGTTCGTGTTGATGGCGGCGGTGGCGGGCAAGGCGGGACAGCTTCCCGAACCGGCGCAGCGATCGGTGCTGACGGAACACGCCGTGGCGGCCGTCGATCCGGCGGCGCAGGCGTCGGTGCGGTCGCTGCCGGCGGATCGCGGCGAAGCGGACGCGGGCAATACGCTGGCCGTCGGAACGCTGGTGATGACCGAGCACGTAGCGGCGCTGGAGATGGCGGCGATGCTGCTTCTGGTCTCGATGGTGGGTGCCATCGCCATGTCGCGGAAGAAGGTGCCGGCGGAAGGGTTCTCGGTGCCGGAGAAACCGATCGGACGGATCGGGCGGGAGGTGGAGCCGTTCTGATGCCGGGCATAAGCGAATACCTGGTGGTGGGGGCGGCGCTGTTCGCCCTGGGACTGGTGGGCTTCCTGTCGCGGCGGAACCTGATCGTCATCTTCCTTTCCACGGAGGTGATGTTCCAGGGCGTGGTGCTGACGGCGGTGGCATTCGCCCGCTTCCATCACAACCTGGAGGGGCAGTCGTTCGCGCTGTTTCTGCTGGTGATCGCGGCCGTGGAGGCGGGCCTGGCGCTGGGCATGGTGGTGATGCTCTACCGCCGTCGCGGCACGCTCGATGCCCAGAGCTGGTCGGT
>CAZNQN010000421.1:0-2872 GCA_964574925.1 uncultured Phycisphaeraceae bacterium
CAGATCGAGCGTGTTGGTCATCACGCCGGTGGAGACGTGGGGCTCGCCCGGTCCCGTCCAGATGCGTACCCGGGCTTTGAAGGTTCCCACGAACGGTTCGAACCGCCTGTGTTCGTCGGTGATCGCCGTCGCTTCGGTGCAGGTCTTGGGGTCCGCCATGGCATCGGCCCTTTCTTCGAAGGTCGCAACCGGTTCCGAGGAAGCGCAGGATAGTGCGCCGATTGCCGCTTGTACACGCGCAGCCGGGGAGAGGGCTTGTCCTTCCGGAGAGACGTTCGCGCAACCGTGCGGAGTCGGTCGTCAGCCCAGGAACCGGTCGGCGATTTTGACCAGCTCCTTGACGTGGTTGACGCTGGAGGTGAACAGGTCGCGTTCGCCGGGATCCAGCTCCACCTCGATCACTTTTTCCACCCCTGCGTTGCCCAACATGCAGGGCACGCCGACGAAGAACCCACCCACGCCGTATTCCTTGTCGCAATAGGCGGCGCAGGGGAAGATGCGGTGTTTGTCGCGGATGACGGCCTCGGCCATCTCGATGGTGCCCGCCGCCGGGGCGTAGTAGGCGCTGGTGCCCATCAGCTTCACGAGCTCACCGCCGCCCATCCTGGTTCGTTCGAGGATGGCGTCGAGGCGGTCCTGGGGGATCAGTTGGGTGACGGGGATGCCCGCCACCGAGGTGTATCGCGGCAGGGGCACCATGTCGTCCCCGTGTCCGCCCATCAAAAGGGCCGTGATGTCCTCCACGCTGCAACCCAGCTCCATGGCGATGAACGTGCGGTAGCGGGCGATGTCCAGACAGCCCGCCTGCCCCACCACGCGGCTGGTCGGGAAGCCCGACTTCTTCCAGGCGGTGTAGACCATGGCGTCGAGCGGATTGGAGACGACGATCAGCACGGCGTCGGGCGCGACGCCGGCGATCTTCTCCGCCACCGAGCCGACGATCTTGACGTTGGTTTCGATGAGGTCGTCGCGGCTCATGCCCGGTTTGCGGGGGATACCGGCCGTGATGATCACCACGTCGCTTCCCTTCGCCTCGTCATAATCGGCGGGGCCGACGATGCGGGCGTCAAAGCGGAGGACGGGCCCGCACTGGGCCAGGTCGAGCGCCTTGCCCGCCGTCTTGTCCGCGAAATCGGGGATGTCGATCAGCACGATGTCCCCCAGTTCCTTCTGCGCCGCCCACACGGCGCAGCTCGCTCCCACGTTTCCCGCTCCGACGATGGTGATCTTGGCGCGTCTCATGATGACTCCCCTATATGTTGAACCGCGTCCCTACGAGCGCTGTTCCATGTTCCGAGCCGCGGGCTTGAAGCCCGCGCGATGTCACGGCCTCCCGTTCGGATCCAACGGGGACGGTGCCGGCCGCCCATCTCGGAGCATGGGCATAAGCCGCTTTCCTGACCAGCCGGGGCGATCTTACAACCGCCTTCCCGGCACGCCAAGGAATCGCTGCACGTCCCGTGCCGGAGCGTTTCGGATCAGCCCGGTCGGGGCGGAACAAACGGTTCCCGCAGCATCGCCCGCGCCCGTTCGAGGGGGATCAGCCACGCCTCCGGATCGGGTTGCTGCTCCAGGTCTTCCAGTCGCCAGGCCTCCTCGATCGCGAAGGGCCCCACCCGCGTGCGGGTCAGGGAGGTCAGGCATCCGCCGGTGCCCAGGCGATCGGCCCAGTCGCGGATCAGCGCCCGGACGTAGGTTCCCCGTCCGCAACAGACCTCGACCGTCAGCCGGGGATACTCGTAGTCGTGCAGGTGGACCCAGTAGACGCGAACCGGCCGGGGCTCCAGCCGGACCTCCCGCCTGCGACGGGCGAGCTTGTAGGCTGGCGTTCCGCCCACCTTGACGGCGCTGAAAGCGGGCGGAACCTGCTCGTAGACGCCCTCGAACGACGCCAGTACCTCCCGCACGCAGGCGGCGGAGGGGGGGGACTCGACCGCGACCGGGCGGGTCTCGCCGTCCTCGTCGAAGGTGTCGCTGATCCGATCCAGCCGGGCTTCGGCGAGATAGACCTTCGGCTGGTCCATCACCCGTTCGACGAGTTTGGTCCCCCGTCCCAGACAGAGGACGAGCACGCCGGAAGCCATCGGATCCAGCGTCCCCGTGTGTCCGCTTTTCCGCTGGCGGGTGATCGCGCGGACCTTGTAGAGGGCCTTGGCGGAGGTGATCCCGGTCGGCTTGTGGAAATTGATCAGGCCGTCCAACGCAACCCCGCGGGTATCGAGAACGATCCTTCGGAGCGCGACACCGGTCGGTGTCGACGAAGCTCGCCCGGTCTCATTTCGGCGGCGGGGCGCGCTCGAGGGTGGCGGTGACGCTGTGTCCGTCGGCGTCGTAGATGAGCAGCAGCTTGCCGTCCCAGCGGCGTTTCAGACGATAGCGCCGAGGCTGGTAGCCGTCCTCCGCCACGTCCAGCGTCAGCAGGTTGGCTTTGTAGACGCCCGTGCTGGTGTGCTCGCGCCCGTTTTCCTTCCAGGTGGCCGTGTAGCGGCGATCCTTGCCGAAGGTGACGTATTCCAGCGGGAAGGGCGCTCCCGGCGGGGAGACCGAGACCCGTTTCCAGGATCCGGTCACGCTGCACCCTGTGGCCAGTCCCGGCAGGAAAACCGCCAGCCCACAGACCGCCGCCCGCAAGGCCGACGGTCGGAACCCATTCGTCGCCTTTCGATTGCTCCATTCCATGGCCGTATCCCGCCCGCGGTCAACCGATCGCACCCCCGATCCGATGTAGTATCCGTCGGAGTTTGCGCTGTCAACGAAACCGCCGCTTCGTTGCCCGGAACCCGCCCGGCGGTATACTCGAACCGCCGCGCTGTCGGTTTCGTCGGATAGGGACGTATTCAGTGAGGGGGGCGGCAGGTGTCGGGTTTGTTCG
>CAZNQN010000422.1:0-2869 GCA_964574925.1 uncultured Phycisphaeraceae bacterium
GTCGCAGACCGCCCATCATGTCGCCGACCCTGTTGTTCACGGCGCCGCTCCCAGTTGTTGCAGGCGAAGGGCGGCCCGGTTGTCGGGATCCAGCCGGACCGCCTGCCGATAGAGGACGATCGCCTCCTTCTGCTCCCCCAGTTGCTCCAGCGCCACCCCGAGATTGAAGAGGAGATGAGGGTTGTCCGGATCCAGCGACAGGGCCGTGCGGTAATGCGCAACGGCTTCCCGCGTCCGGCCGCGATACATCAACGCATTGCCCCAGACCAGATGGGCACGCAAGTCGGGTTCGGACCCTTCGGATTCGATCCGGAAGCGTTCGAGCAGATCATCGACGGCTGCTGCGTCGCCGGCGCGGACCGCCTCCATCATGCGGAGACAGTGGTACAGCCAGAAGATCCCGTCCAGATCGCGTTGTGTCTGTGCCAGTCCGGTCGTGTCCGGCGCCGTCGCCCGCAGTCGGGCCCGGAATCGATCCGCTGCCGCATACCATTCCTTCGCGCGGTCCGTTTTGCCGAGCCGGAGGTAGCATGTGGCCAGGTGGATCCGGGAATAGGGATCGCGCGGGCGGGCCTCCGCCACCTGCTCGAACGCCCGGATCGCCTCTTTCCACTCCCCTTTCTGTTCGGATTCCAGTGCGCGAAGATATGCGGCCTCCGAGTTCACCTGGGCCTTCCGCACCTGATGATAGACCGGATCGGGCAGATAGGCGGTCGCCTCCATGTCGCGCGACCGGTCGGAAGCCTGTCGGGCTTCTACATTCTTTCCCGCCCGAAGCAGGGCCCGGGCCAGACCGGCATAGGTCGGTCCGTCGTCGGGGAACAGGGCCAGCGCCCGGCGGAAATGTTCAACCGCCTCCTCGGCGCGGTCGAGGGCGAGCATGACCCGACCCAGACCCCGTTCGGCCACCGCCAGCGTTCCGTCGAGCTCCAGCGCGTTCCGGAACGAGTCCGCTGCCGGCTCCAACCGGCCGGATCGCAGATACGCCTGTCCCAACCGCACGTGCGCGGGGGTGTAGTCCGGCTGCAGCGTCAGTGCACGGGTGTAGAGATGGACGATGGTTTCCAGCGGCTTTCCGGCGTTTTCCGAAACGATGGCTTCCAGGTAGGGCCAGCGGAAATCCTTGGGCGCCAGTTCGGCCGCGGTGCGATAGGCCGCCAGAGCGCAGGGTTTCGCCCCGTGGGCGTCGCAGACGATGCCGAGTTCTCCCCAGGCGTCGGCGGACTGCGGCGACGCTTCGACCCGTGCCCGCGCCGATTGAAACCGCTCCGCCACCGCCGGCTGCATCCCTTGCGTCTCCGGGAAAGGGAAGTGGGTCGTGGAGGTTTTCCCCGCCGTGGGAGACCGGTCGGGAGGCGGGCTTTGCTCGGAATCGGACCCCCCGCCGAGATGAAACCTCGACACCGCCGCCAGGCCGATTCCCAGCACTGCGGCCGCACCCAGAATCCAGGGCGTTCGCCGTTTCCGCAAGGGATTCGACTGCGTCGTTCTCATGGCGTCACAGGCGTCCCGCTTCCGTGCGTCAGGGTGATGAATCGGTCCGCAGCGCCGCCGGGAAACCGCTCCCGTGTGCCGTCCGGCCACCATACCTCGATCCACTCGATGTGCTCGGCACGGCCCAAACCGAAATAGGCCCGCGGCTCGCTGGCCGACAGATAGCTGAACCCGCTGCGGATCGTCCGCATGAAAGAACGATCGCCCGCGTGTACGATCACCCGGGCGCCCAGCGCGTCACGCTTCCGGCGCGGATCGACCCCGCGCACCGTCAGCCAGTGCCCGCGGCGCGGCGCGTCATTGCGATACAACCGCGCCGGCCCCTGGATGTTGGTGATCAGCACGTCGGGATCGCCGTCGTCGTCGATGTCCCCGACAGCCAATCCCCGCGAGATTTCGATCGGGTCGCAAAACGCCGCCGCCGAACCTGCGGCCTCGGTGAACCGTCCCGTTCCGTCGTTGAGGTAGAACAGGTTCGGCTCGGCATAGATGTTCCACGGCGGGGGAGGCAACGCGCCGGGAAGCGGATCGCCGTAGACCACCCGGCCGTTGACCACCAGCAGATCGAGATCCCCGTCCAGTTCCATATCCACGGCGGCCGTCCCGAAACCGGTGTAAGGGACGCTCGACGTGCCCAGACCGGCTTCCCCCGTCACGTCGCAGAACCCCATCTGCTCACCGAGGTTGCGATAGAAGGTGTTGGTCTCCTGCCCGAGGTGGGTCATGAACAGATCGGGGTCCAGGTCGTTGTCGAAGTCGGCGGCGATCACGCCCATGCCCGCCTCCGCCTTGCCGTTGATGTTGTACGCCGATCCCATCAGGAGGGCCTCGTCCTCGAACGTGCCGTCGCCGCGGTTGATCCACAACTGATTCGCGTAGGCATCGTTGGCCACGTAGATGTCGATCCACCCGTCGTTGTTGAAGTCGTCGGCGACGACGCCCAGCCCCGCGGCCGAGACCGAATCGATGCCCGCACGCGACGTGACGTCCGTGAACGTTCCATTGCCGTTGTTGTGCAGCAGGTAATCGTGAACGGGCGGAAAGGCTTTGGGCCCGCAATAGTCACGCCGCCCCGCGGCGTCGTAGCAGTCCTTCAGGGGGTTGAACTCCACGTAGCGCGTCACGTACAGATCGAGGTTCCCGTCTCGATCGTAATCGAGGAAGGTGGCCGAACAGGACCATCCCGTCACGCCCGTCCCGGAGGCGTCGGTGACGTTCTCGAACGTGCCGTCGCCGCGATTGCGGTAGAGGGCGTTGCGGCCGAAGTTGGTCACGTACACGTCCGTGTCCCCATCGTTGTCGTAATCGCCGATCGCCACCCCCATGCCGTACCCGCCGTCGCCCAGTCCGGATTCCTCGGTGACGTCGGTGTAGC
>CAZNQN010000423.1:0-2868 GCA_964574925.1 uncultured Phycisphaeraceae bacterium
AAGCGCGCAACGACCTTGGCCTGATTCAGCCTGCGTGCATCCTGTTGTGGTATCGCCGATCATGGCGCTTGGCTAATTTGAGATAGTTTCTAAGGCGCGACCGTCTGCTTGTACGATCGCACGTAGACGGGTGAGGGGGTGGTCCGGTGGGGAGGCAGCATGACGAACGCGGAAGGAAACCGTCCGATCCGATTCGGGTGACCCGCAGAAGGTTTCGTTTCCTCCGCAATCCGCGAGGCGCCATTTGCTGCCAGCGATTCGCCGTTTGCTTTTATCGCTCCCTCACGGTCGCGGGTCGGCACACGGTCGCGGCGCCGTTACAGGGTCGCGGAGTCACACGATCGCGGATCGGTTTTACCGCTCCCTCACGGTCGCGGCTCAGTTGAGCGGTCGCGGGTCGGTTGGGCGGTCGGGGCGCGAAACCTATGCTGCATCAAGCCGTTCACGAAAACGGCCCCCATTTCGAGAAAACCCGTCGATTCCGCGGAGGGGTCAGCGAACCGAACCAGGACCGTCGGCTTGCGCACGGACACGCGCGATTGGGCGACGGAACGATCCTTGACGGGCCAGCCACCCGTAGCGGGCGATACGCCGCCCCTTGCCGCCAGCGTCGCGAAGGTCATACTGGTTCCCGGAGTCGAAGGAACACGGAGGCTAAACGATCCGAAGGGAGTCGATCATCCTCGGCGTCGATCCGGGATTGGGCGTCACGGGATACGCCGTCCTGCACGCAGGCGGCGAGGCACCGGCGGTGCTCGATGCCGGCGTCTTCCGTTTCGACGCCGACAAACCGCTGGCCGACCGCCTCGCCGACCTCGAACGCGACCTCGACTCCGTCCTCGACGAGCACCGTCCGTCCGTGGTGGCGGTGGAGGAACTCTACGCCCATTACCGGCACCCGCGGACGGCGATCCTGATGGCGCATGCCCGCGGCGTGACGTTGCTGGCGGCGTCCCGGCGGGGACTCAGCGTTCGCCACTACGCCGCCACCCGCATCAAGCGGCATCTGACGGGCAATGGACGGGCGTCCAAGCAGCAGGTGCAGCGGGCCGTCCGGGTCACCCTCGCCCTGCCTGTGCTTCCCGACCCGCCGGACGTGGCGGACGCCCTGGCCGTCGCCCTTTGCTGTGCCGATGATCTTGCCCAGTCCGTTCCCGTGCCTCTCGATCACGTCTCGCCATGGCGGGTCGGTCCTTCGGCGGAGGGATGCGGACGGAACAGCGGAACATCGCGCGGGCTGAAGCCTGCGGCTCGGAACACGACCACGAGAAACGCTCCATCCCGCCCTTTCGACGAAGACGCGGAGGAACCGTCGTGATCGTGCGGCTGACCGGAACGCTGCTGGAAGTCCGTGAGGACGCCGTCATTCTCGAACGGGAGGGCGTGGCGCGGGAGGTGCTCGTGCCGCCGTTTACGGTGGGGGAACTGGCCGCCTACCGCGGACAGGTCGTCACCCTGCACACCCTGGAATTCTTCGAGGGCAATCAGGCGACCGGCCACCTCGTCCCCCGCATCCTCGGCTTCCTCCATCCGGAGGACCGGGCGTTCTTCCACCGGTTCGTCAACGTCAAGGGCATCGGCCCGCGGAAGGCGCTGAAGGCGCTGAGCGAGCCGGTCCGACGGATCGCCACCTGGATCGAATCGGGCGACGTCAAGGCGCTGGCGGGTCTTCCGGGCATCGGACGACGGGCGGCGGACATGATCGTCGCCTCCTTGCGGGGTAAGCTTCAGGACATCGCCCTGCCGGCTGCGGCGTCGACGGAAGAACGGACGGCCGCCCTCTCCGAGGCCCAGCGCGACGCCCTGGAAGTGCTCGTCGCCTGGGGCGATCCGCGGAGCGATGCGCATCAGTGGATCGAACGGGCCGCCCAGCTCCATCCGGACGTCGGCACGGCGGAGGAGTGGGTGCGGCTGGCGTATCGGATCAAGATGGGCGTGGAGGGATAAGGCCGCGGACGGCGAGTGACGATCATGGCGAAGGACCGAATCCTGTCCGGGGAACAGCGCATCGGCGACGAGCCGATCGACGTGGCCCTGCGCCCCAGGCGGCTCAACGAGATGGTGGGGCAGCATCCGCTGCGGGAGAAGCTGGAGATCGCGATGGAGGCGGCCCGCAAGCGCGGCGAGCCGCTCGAACACATCCTGCTCGACGGACCGCCCGGTCTGGGCAAGACGACGCTGGCCCATGTGATCGCCCGGGAGATGACCGGCAAACCGCCGCGCATCACCT
The DNA here is from genome assembly GCA_964574925.1 of uncultured Phycisphaeraceae bacterium. Lineage (GTDB taxonomy): Bacteria > Planctomycetota > Phycisphaerae > UBA1845 > UBA1845 > CAZNQN01. The sequence goes on from CAZNQN010000423.1 coordinate 2,231, forward strand.
CCGGTCCGGCGCTCGCCAAGCAAGCGGACCTGATGGCCCTGCTCACCAACCTGGAGACCGGCGACGTGCTGTTCATCGACGAGATCCACCGCCTGCCGAAAGTGGTGGAGGAGTTCCTCTACCCGGCCATGGAGGATTTCCGCGTCGATTTCACCATCGAGGGCGGACTGAGCGGGCGGGTGGTGAACTTCGCCCTGCGACGGTTCACGCTCATCGGTGCCACCACGCGGGCGGGTCTGCTGAGCGGGGCGATGCGGGACCGGTTCGGCCACGCGTTGCACCTGAACTTCTATGCCCCGGACGAACTGGCGGAGATTCTGCATCGCTCGGCCCGCAAGCTGGAGCTTCCCGTCCGCGACGGGGCATTGGAGACGATCGCCCGTCGCAGCCGGGGCACGCCGCGGGTGGCCAACCGCCTGCTCCGCCGCGTCCGCGACTACGCCCAGGTCCGCGGCGACGGGACGCTGACCGAACGGATCGTGCAAGAGGCCCTGGAAATCCAGCAGGTCGACGCCCTCGGGCTCGACGAGCTGGACCGCCGCTTCCTTCGCACGCTCATCGAGGTCTATCACGGCGGACCGGCGGGAATCGAAGCGCTGGCCGCCACCATGGGGCAGGAGCGCGACACGCTCGAGGAC
>CAZNQN010000424.1:0-2860 GCA_964574925.1 uncultured Phycisphaeraceae bacterium
GGTGCCGCCCTGGCAGGCGTCGTCCCCCGTGCAGATGTCCCCGTCGTCGCACGGCGTCCCGTCGGCGACGAGATTCGCGTCGCAGCTTCCCGCCCCGTCGCAGATGTCGGCCAGGTCGCACTGGTCGCTGCTCGGGTCGCCGCAGGGGACGCCCTGCGGCTCGAAGTTGTTCCGACACAGCCCCGCCCCATCGCAACTGTCGGGATGATCGCACTCGCTGTCCGACGGATCGCCGCAGGGGGTGTCGATCGGTTTGGGCGGGTGCGTGCACGCCCCGGCCGAGCACACGTCGAACGTGCACTCGTTGCCCTCGTCGCTGCACGGCGTGCCGTCCGGTTTCGGGTTCGATTCGCAGACGCCCGCCCCGTTGCAGGCGTCGGGGGCGTCGCATTCGGTGTCCGACGGATCGCCGCAGGCGGTTCCCTCGGGCAATGGCGTCCAGGCGCTGGTGCTGACGTCGGGCAGACACGCCTCGCATCCGTTGGCGGGGTTGACCGCCCCGGCCGGGTAGCAAACCCCGTCGATCAGACAATCGGTGAACGTCTCGATGTTCAGCACGATACTGCCGGCATTGTTCTCGAACCCGGCGACGCGGATCCAGTAGGACGTCCCCGCTGTGGTGTTGAACAGCAGCGCCGCCTGAAGGTCCACACCGCTGTCGTCGTCGCAGGCGATCTCCATGCCGCCTTGATTCGGGCAGGCGTCATACACGCTGAGCACCGGGTCGTTGGACGGGGTGAAGACGCTGCCCGTGGTGCTGGCGAACACGGTGGTGGTGCAGCTCGCGGTATAGACGAACCATACGTCGTTGTTGGAGTCCGGCTGGCAGCTCGCCTCCGCGTCGTCCGGACCGCGATTGACGTTGTTGCCCAGGTTGACGCCTTCGGTGACGGGCACGGCGAAGGCGCAGTCGTCGTTGCATTCCGGATCGGGGGTTCCGCTGCACACCCCGGCGCCGTCGCAGGTGTCGATGCCGATCCCGGGCCGGCCGGTCCCCGTACAGGCGTCGCCGTCGTCACACGCCGAACCCGCCGGGCGGAACGACCACGCATCCGTCGCGGTCATCGGATCACACGCCTCGCAATCGTTCATCGGATTGAGCGTGCCGTCCGCGAAACACTCACCGGCGATGAAGCAGAAGCCCGGATCGAGCGTGTTGTCGCACTGGTCGGTCGTTTCGTTGCAGGTGTCCGTCGTACAGGGAATCCCGTCGTCGCAGTTGACGGGCGTCCCGCCGGTGCACACGCCGCCCAGGCACGTTTCGCCCTCGTTGCAGAACAGCCCGTCGTCGCACGGCGTTCCGTCGGGCGCATCGTTGGGCAGACACGTGCCGGAACCGTCACACGCATCGGGCGCGGTGCACGCGGTGCTGCTGGGATCCCCGCACGCGGTGCCCGCCGGGGCGAAGTTCGGCTGGCAGGTCCCCGCTCCGTCGCAGGTGTCTGCGCCGTTGCATTCGGTCTGGGTGGGATCGCCGCAGGCCGTGCCTGCCGGCGCCAGGTTGGCCTGGCAGGTTCCCGCCCCGTCGCAGGTGTCCGCCCCGTTGCATTCGGTTTGTGTCGGATCGCCGCAGGCCGTGCCCGCCGGCAACGGATCGTGGGTGACGTTGCCCGTCGCGGCGTCGCACACGTCTGTCGTGCAATCGTTGCCGTCGTCGATCGTCTGCACCATGCCGGAAACCGGGTCGCAACATTGCGTAGCGGGGTCGAAAAGCGGCGTGTTGACGCATTCGCCGTTGGCATCGCAGGAATCGGCCGTACAGGCGCTGCCGTCGTCGCAATCCGTATCGGACTGGCAGCGGATGGTGATCCGAGCCGGGAACGTCGTGAGGGGAAGGATCAATGCGCTGTTTTCGTCGAGCATCTGGCTCGACTCGACCTTCAGCCCGAGCGTGAAGGTGCCCATGGCGTCGGCGGGAACGTCGACGACCAAGGTCCCGGCGTATTTGGCGGTGCCGTCGTCCGGCACCGGTGCCGAGAGCACCACGGCCCCCCATCGGTAATCCAGCGTACTGAGATCGACCGCGGGCAGGGCGAAGGCCGGTGAGGCATACACGAAGTCGGGTCGGGCGGTGTCGATGAACCCGGCGCCGCAAAGGGTGCCTCCTGCCTGGTCGCAGAGAGACCCGTTGCCCAGCGCCGCGGTGCAATCGCTCGTGGTGGTGCAGGACTGCACCGCCGGGCCGAGCGTTCCCCGCAAACCGCTCGAGTACCCGCTGCTGTCCAGAACCGTCTGCCACGATTTGAGTTGCGGCGTTCCATCGAGGTCCGGATCCCAGCCGAAGATGCGAATCTCCAGCACCACGCGCTGCCCCGGCGTGTCGAGGAAGATCTGGTCGCCGGCGACCTGATGGCTTCCGCTCGCGCTGACCGGCACCAGGGAGAACCCCTGTCCCCAGGCCGTCGCGGCGCTCAATCCGATTCCCAAAAGTCCCCAGACGCATGCTTTCGAGGTGTTCACGGCCCCACTCCTTGGATGATTCGAATCCGGTTTCCATACGGCGCCCGCTCAGCGATCCCGGACACCGCCCCGTCGATCCCCGGTTCACACGCCCCCCGACCGCTGGTTGGATGGGGCTCCCCCTGTCGCGATCGGCTCCGTATCGAACCGGGACGATTCCGATAACCCTATTTGTAACACAATTGTCTCGAAACTGCCAGAAAAAAATACGGATTTATCTCTTCTCCGCGCCGCCTCTCATCGGGGAGAAGTCTCTTCTTGTGCGGCTTATACGGGCTGCGTGCGGGAGGGGCGTCGATTCGCCGCTTTGTGAGAAAAAAAGGAAAGGAAGAAGAACCGGTGGCGGAGCGGAGCCGCGGACAGCGTGCATTACGGGGGGACCGGCTGGCAGGTCTCGGGG
>CAZNQN010000425.1:0-2858 GCA_964574925.1 uncultured Phycisphaeraceae bacterium
ATGGGCGAAGGCTTCGACAATGCCTTCAACCCAGGTGGGCTCCGGAACGCAATCGTCGTCGAGCAGGGCGACGATGGCGCCCCGGCTTTCGCGCACGCCGCGATTGCGGGCGGCGTTGGCGCCTTGCTGCGGTTCGTTGCGGAACCAGCGGAAGGAAAGCGACGGATGACGGCGGGGCACCTCCTCGAGATAGGCCGGGGTGTCATCCGCGGAGCCGTCATCCACCACGATCACCTCGAAGGCGGCGTAGGTCTGGCGGGCGAGCGCCTCGATGCATCGCTGGACGACGGCCCGTCGGTTGCACGTGGGGATCACGACGGAGACGAACGGCGCGGCGGTCGACGGGGATGCGGCGGGGGAGGATCGCATCGGTTCTTCCTGGTGAGCGAGTGGTGCATCGTCCTTGCCCATGTCGGCTCATCCTGCCGCGTCCCGTAGTTGTTCCTCCCCGGCGCGGGGATAGACTACCCCCATGCCGCAAGGCTGTACAACCTCGAACGGGCCGAGCCGCGCGCCCATCTTCATCCTGGGCATCCTGCCGCGCTGCGGCACGAATTATCTGCTCGATCTGCTGACGCTGCACCCGGATTGCGTCGCGGCCGAACCGATGCGGGAGGATTTCCTTCTGTATCACGCGGACCGTCTGGTCGAGTACGCCGAAACCGTCTACGGCGCCTGGAACCCGCGCTGGGGGGCGACGGAATCGGATCGGGAACGGATGCTCGCCGGTCTGGGCGCGGGGCTGTGCCGGTTCCTGACGGAGGGGCGCGAGGGGAAACGCGTCGTGACCAAGACGCCACGAACGGAGAACCTGGACCTGTTCTTCCGCATCTTTCCGGAGGCGTCGCTGATCGTGCTGGTGCGGGACGGGCGGTCGGTGGTGGAATCGGGGATCGCGTCGTTCGGGTGGCACCGGGAATCGGCGATCCGGGCGTGGGCGCGGTCGGCCGACCGCATCGACGCCTTCGAGCGGACGCATCGCGGGCAAGGGTACCGTTACGTCCTCGTTCGCTACGAAGATCTCTGGACGGACCTGGAAGCGCAGATGCGGCGGATCCTGGGGACGGTGGGCTTGGACGAAGCACGGTACGACTTCGCGGCGGCGGCCGACCTGCCGCTTCGCGGGTCGTCCACCCTGCGGCAAGCGGGCGGCGAGCTGCACTGGCGACCGGTGGAGAAACCGCCCGCGTTCGATCCGATGTCGCGTTTCCGTCACTGGTCGCCGCTGCGGCACCACCGTTTCAACCGACTGGCGGGCCGACAACTGGAACGGTTCGGCTATCAGCCGCTCCGAGCGCCGGTCAACGGCCTCGTCGCGTTCTCCGTTTCGGCGATCCTCGACGCATGGTGGCTGGCGGTCCGGCTCCTGGGGCCGATCTACTTGAAACTCCGCGGGCGGAAGAGGGCGCGATGACATTCTCATGTCACCAAAAACACGCGGGCGATAGCGCCTCCCCTCTAGCACATTTCTCGCTTTTGTGTTCCGAGCCGCAGGCTTTGGCCTGCGCGATGTCACGCCATTCCGTCCGCGTCCGATGCGGAAGCGATCGGTCCGCCATTTCGGAAAACGCTCGAGACGCCCGCGGGGCGAGCGGGAGCGCGGAACGTTGACCGTCGGCGATCATCCCTTCGAGACGGACCACCTGTTGCCCGACCTGCGACAGCGATCGGTGCGGGGAGGCGCGATCGTGCTGGTCAGTCAGGCGTGCAAATTCCTCATCGCCCTGGGGGGACTGATGGTGCTGGCCCGGTTGCTCACCCCGGTCGACTTCGGGCTGCTCGGGATGGTGGTGGCGGTGACGGGGTTCCTGATGCTGTTCAAGGATCTGGGGCTTTCCATGGCCACCATCCAGCGACCGGACCTGACGCACGAACAGGTCAGCACGCTGTTCTGGATCAACGTCTCGTTGAGCGTCGGGATCGCGTTGCTGACGGCCGGGGCGGCGCCGCTGCTGGCGTGGTTCTACCGGGAACCGCGTCTGACGGGGATCACGCTCGTGCTGTCGGGGGCGTTCGTGTTCGGCGGGCTGAGCGTGCAGCACCTGGCGCTGTTGCGACGGCAGATGCGGTTCGGTGCGGTGGCCGCCGTCGAGATCGCCGCCCAACTGCTCAGCGTGCTGGCGGCGCTGATCGTCGCCTGGCGATGGCGGACCTATTGGGGGCTGGTCGCCATGCACGTGACGCTGCCGGCGGTGACCGCCGCCGGGGTGTGGATCGCCTGTCGCTGGCGTCCGGGTCGCCCCGTGCGCGGGTGCGGCGTCAGGCCCCTGCTCTCTTACGGGGGGTATCAGACGGGATTTACGATCGTCAACTACATCACCCGCAACCTGGACAACGCGCTGATCGGATGGTGGTGGGGGGCGCACGCCCTGGGCGTCTACCGGGAGGCGTATCGATTGCTGCTGCTGCCGCTGCAACAGATCAACCTGCCCACGACGCACGTGGCGCTGGCGACGCTGAGCCGGTTGCAGCACGAGCCGGAACGCTTCCGGGCCTATTTCGTGCGAGGGATCGAACTGATGACGGCCTGCGGCATGCCGCTGGTCGTCTTTCTGTTCGTATGCGCGGACGGCGTCGTGCGGACGGTGCTGGGGAACCAGTGGACGGAAGCGGTTCCGATCTTCCGCGTGTTGGGGCCCGCGGCGTTTCTGGGCACGTTCAACGTCGCCAGCGGGTGGGTCTACGCAGCCCTGGGGCGGATGGATCGCAAATTCCGCTGGGGCGTCCTGGCGGCCACGTGCTTCACCATCGCCTTTTTTCTTGCTCTGCCCTACGGCGCGATCGGCGTGGCCGCCGCCGTCAGCATCGTGACGTGCGCGCTGCGGATTCCCGGATTGCTCTACGCCTACCACGGCACG